>LSNW01000034.1 GCA_001566965.1 Methylothermaceae bacteria B42
ATCATGAACGCCATGATTAAAAATAACACCCCTTGGACGCCAAAAATGGCTTGACAGGGAACACGGTTGCTCTCCCTGTGGGAGAGGGGAGTAATGTTTGGTTTTCCGCCACTTCTGTCGTTGGGCGGAGAACAACCCGCATCCCCCTTCCTCGCCGGCACGGCAGGGTCAGATAATCCACCCTTGCCCCCTCCCCCGCTTGCGGGGGAGGGCCGGGGAGGGGGAGGATAATGCGGAATGATCGTGCGTAACATCAGATAGTCAGTTAACAGTGGTTGATAGTGCCCCTTTTGCGTTGGAAACTCTGCAAATGCGGGTTCTTCCTAACCTTTTTCCCCCGGCAAAATTCTCCCAGCCGCGTAAGCCTGGTCGATGACCCGATCCGCCAGCCGTGAGAATGGCAGGCTTTGAATCCAGACGCTGCCGGTGCCCGAGAGAGTGGCGAGGAAAATGCCTTCGCCGCCGAACAGCATACTCCTGAGTCCGCCGGAAAGGGCAATGCGGTAATCGATATCTGCGGTAAATGCCACCAGGCAGCCGGTGTCGAGACGCAGGGTTTCATCTGCCAGATCCTTGCGAATGACAGTACCGCCGGCATGGAGAAAGGCCATGCCATCGCCGCTTAATCTTTGGAGTATGAATCCCTCGCCGCCAAAAAAGCCGGTTCCCAGCCGTTTTTGAAAGACCACATCCACATCGGTTCCCAGCGCCGCCACCAGGAAAGCATCGTGCTGGCAAATGACTTCGTTGCCGTATTCAGCCAGGTTCAAAGGGATAATGGAGCCAGGGTAGGGGGCGGCAAAGGCGACTCTGCGGGGATGACTGCCTTTATTGGTGAAGTGGGTGAAAAATAAAGATTCTCCGGTCAGCAGGCGTTTTCCCGCTTTCCATAATTTTCCCATGATACCCTCGGAACCGTCTCCCATCCGGGTTTCAAAGGCGATATCCTGTTCCATGTAGGTCATGGTGCCAGCCTCGGCAATGACGGTCTCGCCAGGGTCCAAGGTGACTTCCACCATTTGCAGGTCATGGCCGATAATTTGGTAATCCACTTCATGGGATTGCATTATTGTCTGTCCTTCTCCTCTCGCAGGTTTGATGGCGAATTTCAATAGCTAAAAACATAACCCAAGGTAATGTTCCTATTGAAAGCTGCTCTAATGACATAACTACTAATATACCATTGACCTTGGCCATGCATTAGCGCTTTAATTGTCAAAAGCGTCAAGATGGGGGAGGAAACAATGGCTGATTTAAATCCAGAAAAAGTAAACCGCCGGGGTTTTTTCCGGCGTTTGGCGGGTTTGACGGTGGGGGGCGTTGGTTTAACGGCGTTGGCGGGGAAGGCTGAACCAAGCAACACACCGCCTTTGCTGGAGAAAAAAAAGCAGGGTTACCAAGCCACTGAACATATCAAGAAATACTACGATACCGCCCGAGATTAGGAGAGAGTGAGCATGAAACTGAGACGGGTGGATCCCACAGAAACCGAAGACAGCGGCATTGACCGGCGCACCTTCCTTTACCAAACCGCGGTAGCTACCACCGGCGCGACCCTGGCTGGCGCGCTGCCCTTGAGATTCATGCGCAAGGTGGAGGCTCACGAGGGCCATCATCACGGTCCCGATGATTACCGTCAGGTGCGCACCATTTGCACCCATTGTTCGGTGGGGTGCGGGATTATCGCGGAGGTCAAAAACGGGGTCTGGATTGGTCAGGAACCGGCCTTCGATCACCCCATCAACCTGGGGGCTCATTGCGCCAAGGGGGCGTCGGTGCGCGAACACGGCCACGGGGAAAAGCGCCTGAAATATCCCCTGAAAAAGATTAATGGCGAGTGGCGCCGGATAACCTGGGAACAGGCTATCGAAGAAATCGGCGACAAGCTCCTTAAAATCCGCGAAGAATCGGGGCCGGATTCAGTGTATTGGCTGGGTTCTTCCAAACACAATAACGAGCAGTCTTATCTGCTGCGCAAGTTTGTCGCCTTGTGGGGTACCAATAATGTGGATCATCAGGCCCGCATTTGCCATTCCACCACCGTGGCCGGGGTAGCCAATACCTGGGGCTACGGGGCGATGACCAATTCTTACAACGATATCCACAACAGCAAGGCCATTTTCATTATCGGCGGCAATCCCGCGGAAGCCCATCCCGTCTCCATGCAGCATATCTTCCGCGCCAAGGAGCGGGGCGCCCGCCTGATTGTGGTGGATCCACGTTTCACCCGCACCGCCGCCCATGCCGATCAGTACGTGAGGATTCGTCCGGGGGCGGATGTGCCTTTCATCTACGGCATTTTGTGGCATATTTTCAAAAACGGCTGGGAAGATGAAACCTTTATCCAGCAGCGGGTTTACGGCATGGAAGCCATCCGCAAGGAAACCGCCAAATGGACGCCGAAAGAGGTGGAAAACGTCACCGGCATTCCGGAAGAGGAGGTGTTTAAAGTTGCCAAGATCCTGGCGGAAAACCGGCCCGGCACGGTGGTATGGTGCATGGGTATCACACAGCATCACCACGGCAACAACCAGACCCGGCTGCTTTGCATTCTGCAGTTGGCTCTGGGCAATATGGGCGTGGCCGGAGGCGGCACCAATATCTTCCGCGGTCACGATAACGTTCAGGGTGCGACAGATCTTGGTCCCAATGCCCATACCCTGCCCGGATATTATGGTTTGAGCGAAGGGGCTTGGCGCCATTGGGCGGCGGTTTGGGGACTAGACTACGACTGGCTTTCCAGCCGTTTTGACCCGGCCGAATACGACGATGGCAATGGCGGCAAGAAACGCACCATGTTCCAGTCCGGCATTCCCGTCTCCCGCTGGATAGACGGGGTGTTGGAGAAGAAGGAAAACCTCTCCCAGCGGGACAACCTGCGCGCCATGATCTTCTGGGGCCACGCCCCCAACAGCCAGACCCGGGGGCCGGAAATGAAGCGGGCCTTCGAAAAGCTGGATTTGCTGGTGGTGATTGATCCCTATCCAACGGTGTCGGCGGTGATGCACGACCGGCAAAACGATACTTACCTGCTACCGGCCTGTACCCAATTTGAAACCTACGGTTCGGTGACCGCTTCCAACCGCTCGGTGCAATGGCGCGACCGGGTGATAGAACCCCTGTTCGACTCCAAGCCCGACCACGTCATCATGTACCGGTTCGCGAAAAAACTGGGGTTTGCCGGCGAATTGACCAAAAACATCCAGGTCAACGGCGATGAACCGTTGATTGAGGATATTCTCCGGGAAATCAACCGGGGCGCTTGGACCATCGGTTACACCGGCCACAGCCCAGAGCGGCTGAAACTCCAGCAACAGAACTGGGCCAGCTTTGATACCACCACCCTCAAGGCGGAAGGCGGCTTTTGTGACGGCGAATATTATGGTCTCCCCTGGCCGTGCTGGGGTAAGCCGGAAATGGGCCATCCAGGCTCGCCCGTTCTTTACGACTTGAGCAAGCCGGTGGCCGAAGGGGGGCTGCCTTTCCGTGCCCGGTTCGGCGTTGAGCATAACGGCATCAGTTTATTGGCGGACAAATCCTACCCCAAGGGTTCTGAAATCCAGGATGGCTACCCCGAATTCGACGATAAACTGTTAAAGAAACTGGGGTGGTGGCATGAATTGACCCCGGAAGAACAAAAGGCCGCCGAGGGAAAAAACTGGAAGACCGATCTTTCCGGCGGCATTCAGCGGGTAGCCATCAAGCACGGCTGCGCCCCATACGGCAACGCCAAGGCCCGCTGTATCGTTTGGATCTTTCCCGATCCGGTTCCGCTGCACCGCGAGCCGCTCTATGCCAAGCGTCGGGACCTGGTGAAAAAATATCCCACCTACCCCGATCGGCAACATTATTTCCGCCTGCCAACCCGTTATGCCTCCATTCAGCAGATTAATTTCAGCAAGGAATTTCCCTTGCAGATGACTTCGGGCCGGTTGGTGGAATATGAAGGCGGTGGCGATGAGACCCGTTCCAACCCTTGGCTGGCGGAGCTCCAGCAGGATATGTTCATTGAACTGCACCCTGCCGATGCCAATAATGCCGGCGTGCGTCACGAAGAGATGGTCTGGGTGGAAGGGCCGGAAGGCGGCCGCATCAAAGTGATGGCTTTCGTGACCCGCCGGGTGCCGCGGGGAACGGTGTTCATGCCGTTCCACTTTGGTGGATGGTGGGAAGGGGTTGACCTCAAGGGGAAATATCCCGAAGGGAGCGAGCCTTATGTCCGGGGGGAATCTTGTAATGTCGTCTTTACTTACGGTTATGACTCGGTCACCATGATGCAGGAAACCAAAATCTCCCTGTGCCGGATCCGGCGGGCGGGGGATTAGTCATGGCACGGATGAAATTTCTTTGCGACGACGAACGCTGCATCGAATGTAACGCTTGTGTCACTGCCTGTAAGAATGAGCACGAGGTGCCTTGGGGCGTCAACCGCCGCCGGGTGGTGACCATCAACGATGGCCAGCCTGGGGAAAAATCCATTTCCGTGGCCTGCATGCATTGCAGCGATCCTCCCTGCGCCGCGGTGTGTCCGGTGGATTGTTTTTATATCACCGATGACGGCCTGGTGCTGCACGACAAGGATATCTGTATCGGCTGCGGCTATTGTTTCTACGCTTGTCCCTTCGGCGCGCCGCAGTTTCCTCAGGATGGCGCGTTTGGAGTGCGGGGCAAGATGGATAAATGCACCTTTTGCGCCGGGGGGCCGGAGGAAGATAATTCGGAAGAGGAATTCGAAAAATACGGACGCAACCGCCTGGCCGAAGGCAAGTTGCCGTTGTGCGCGGAAATGTGTTCCACCAAAGCCTTGTTGGCGGGAGACGGCGATGTCATTGCCGATATCTTCCGCGGCCGCGTGGTCCGCCGCGCCGACCGGGAGGAGGAACCTCCTAAACCAGCCGCCCCTTGGGGATGGGGGAAAGCCTACGGAGACATGTCCTCATGAAACAAGTGGGGTTGATGGTAATGGCAACGTTAGTGCTGATGGGATGCGGTGATCAAGCGCGGGAAATGCTCGATAAAAATCCCGAGTACGCGGGCAAGCGGGACAAGCACGCTAACGTCATCCCAGAAAAGGATAAGGTGCTGCGCCGCCGGGTTCTCATGGGACAAATGGACCGTTAGGGAGAATGACCACGGCGGCAACGATGGCAGCGGCGGATCACAGTAACAAAATCAAATGGCTGGCGGGTTTGCTTGCCCTGCTGCTGATTGGTGGGGCCGTTTGGGCTGCAAATGAGTTTGCTTTTCAAATCTCCCGTGCAGATTTGTGGCGGATGGTGCGGGAAGGGGTGGCAGGCTATAGCGCCGTCAAAGGCCAGGAAACGGGGGAGTTGATCCAGGCTTCGGGAGAAATCTGGCGCCGGTGGCGCAACGGGCCATTATTCAGCGGGGGCGCCATAGCACTGGGGGCAACCTTGGCCTTGTTGGCTTTGTTTTATCTTCTCCGCGGCCAAGTCAAGTTGGAAAAACCACGTACCGGCATCAAGATTCCACGCTGGAATCTAGGGGAGCGGGTACTCCATTGGTTTGTGGCGGTTTTGTTCATCCTCCTGACGGTGACGGGTTTGACGTTACTTTATGGCAAAGCCGTACTGTTGCCTTGGCTGGACAAGGCGCAGTTTGCGCATTGGGCTCAGTGGGCCAAGTGGCTGCACAATCTCTCAGGGCCTTTGTTTATTGCCGGCTTGGTGCCCATGATTTTGATTTGGTTCAAGGATAATCTTTGGCGGCCCGGCATCGATGGGGCCTGGTTCAAGGCCTTGGGCGGATTGGTGGGCCGCGCGCATCCCCCGGCGGGACGGATGAATGCCGGTGAAAAGGGTTGGTTTTGGCTATTGATGACGGTAGGTGGCGTGCTTTCGGTCACAGGGTTGCTGCTGGATTTACCCCTGTTCGGCCTAGAGCGGGAATCCATGCAAATCGCGCATCTCCTGCACGTGGTTTCTGCTTTTTTGGTGATCGTTGGGGCATTGGGACATATCTATATCGGCACCATTGGCACGGAAGGGGCGTTGGAAGGGATGATAACCGGGGAAGTGGATTTATCCTGGGCCCGTCAGCATCATGATTTATGGCTGGAAGAGTTGGAGAAAGCAGGAAAATTCACTTTATTGAAGGGTGAAACCGAAATTCAGCGGCCAGCTTCTTTTTTCAAACCGGAAACTTAGCGCTTGTCTCGATTAGTTGGAGATTTCCTATTAGATTAGAGATGGGTATGTAACTTGCTTACTTCTCTGGATTCCCGCTTTCGCGAGAATGACGCTCGGTTTCCCCCTGAATGGTCACGGTAGAAGTTCCGTCAGCGGAATCGGTTTGGCAATGCCGTAGCCTTGACCATAATCCAGGCCGATTTCCTTGAGCTTCTCCAAAATGGCTTCATTTTCCACATATTCGGCCACGGTTTTCAGCCCCAGGGAATGGCCAATGTCATTCATGGATTTCACAATCACGGCATCGGCGGGGCTGTTGACGATGTCCTTGATGAAGCTGCCGTCAATTTTCAGGTAATCAAAATCCATGTGCTTCAAATAGGCATAAGAAGCATAGCCGGTGCCAAAATCATCCAGGGAAAACTTGCAACCCAGGCGTTTGATGCGGCGTATGAACTTGGCGGCCTGGTGAAAGTTATCCACGGCGGCGGTTTCGGTGATTTCAAAAGTTAATTTTTTTGTCAGGTGATTGTAGCGGTAAAGCAACTTCTCAAGGGCAATCAGGAATTTTTCACTGGTTACTGTCTGGCCGGAAAGATTAATGGAAAACCCGCCAATCTTTTCCAGTTTATCTGGGTTGGTGAGCATCCAGCCCATGGTCTTTTCGATGACCCATTTGTCCAGCTCGGAGGATCGCTTGAAATGTTCGAGGGCGGGAATGAAGCCGTCGGGCGCCAGGAATTTACCTTCCTCGTCATTGGCGCCAATCAGAATTTCGTAATGACCCGGGCTGTCGGGATTGAGCGGGGCGATTTGCTGGCAACGGAGAAACAAGCGGTTTTCCTTGAATAGGCTGTTGAGCTTGCCCGCCCACAATAGAAGTTCTTGCTGCTTTTTGATCTGCGCGTCATCTTCCCGGTAAACTTCAATGGCGTTGCGTCCGCCGTCCTTGGCCTTCATACAAGCGGTATTGGCATTCAAAAGTATGTCTTTAACTACATCCTGCGGTGAAAAGACAACCAGCCCGACATGGGTATCGATGGTGTATTCATGATCACCGCACTTGAATTCAAAGGCGATAATTTCATCCCGGGCTCTGGTTATCACAGGGAGGGCGCTGTCGAGATCATAATCTTCCAAAACCAAACCTATGGTATTTTCCCGTAAACGGGCAATCTTGATGGTTTCGGGAAGGTGGGCATGGAGAATTTTCAGTATATGGGTGAGAAACGACTCTCCCGATGTGGCACCACAGACGGAAGCAATGACTCGAAACAAATCAAATTCCATTTGACACAATATATGCGTGCCACTCCTTCCCCGCGATTTGAGAAGTAATCCTTTGAGGTAGTGGTTGAAATTCTCTGAGTTAAGGAACCCTGTTCTAGCGTCGGGCTTTAGATCTTGCTCGACAATATTGTCATATAACTGGTGCAATATCCGGTCAGAGGCCCGGTCCATCAAGGGAAAGTCCCGGTTATGGGTTCTTTTCGCCCGCCCATCCGCCAGCATTTCCGCCAACTGCTGGCTATTCAGTTCCAACTTTTGGGTATTGGTGGCGTCGATAAAGACAAAAAGCGGGGGAAATTCGCCAATCCATAATAATTTATAGGGACGAACCTCGCCTTGATGTTTTATCTCCAGCCAATCACCAACGGCGACTTCCGTCAGCTCATCCGTTGAGGGCATGGCGATGTAGGCCGCAATGGAAGGATCGGCAAAATGACCTGGATCAAAGGTGACCAGTTTGGGTTGTTTTCTGATCATAGGTTCTCCCGTGCCAATCAAATGGGCAGAGAGTTCGTCCATAATTTCCCGGTGGCGGACAACATCGCCACAAACCCGGGCCAGATCATTATCAATATTTTCCAGCAAAGAGAGAATTTGCCGTTGTGGCAATTGTTTTTCTGAATCCGTGGAAAGCCATGCCAAAAGTTTGTCCAACGCACCCAGCCGGTGTTTCCATAGCTTGCTTTCCCTGCCATGACGCAATAATGTCAGTACCAGAAGATGCTGCCAGCCGGCATCGGAGAGATTGACCAGGATTTCCGGTACTGGTTGACCGGCCAATCTTTTGATAACTTCTTGATATACCTGGCGCTTGGAGAGGGCGATCTTCTGGCGGCCTTCGTAACTATTGATCAGGCGTTGGGTCAAGTGACGCTGTTTTTTTACTAGTGGTGCCAGTAAGCGGCGCAGTCTTGCATTGGTTTTTTCGAGGGTAGACTGGATATCCGAGTCTTTCTGCAAGAGCCGTTTTGAGGCATGTTCCAAAAGCTGGGTGATTTGATTGAATTTGACTGGGTTTTGGGCCAGATACTGATCGAGCCGCCCCAGATAATTGATCATTTCCGTGGCCGGAGAGTTTTCATCTTCCAATAGATCGGGATGGGTCAAGGCAATTTTGACCAGCGGCAGACGCAGCTGGCCTAGCTGGTTCTGAATGGTTTGGCTACGTCCTGCCTCGTCCACCAAAGCCTCGGAAAGCTGACACGATGCCTGGATGAATCCTTTGGCTTGTATGTCCAGATCCGGATTTTCCATGCCATTTTCGGCCGCCATGGCCAGAATTTGTTCTTCGAGCTGTTTCGCATCCCAATCCTGCTGAGCTAATTGTTGCAGTTTGGGTAGGAAATCAACCACTTGCTGAGGAGGGAGAAGTTGTCCGGGAGTGGTATTCGCCCCTTGGCTGCGCTGTACACTTTGTTGCAGTTGATGAGCGAAACTTTGCAGAATGCCCGAAGGCAGGTTCGACAAATTCTGAGAGGACGGTGCCGGTGTTTGCGGAGAAACACCGGGCATCGGGTTTGGGTCTTGGGTTGGAGACTGCGCTTCAGGCGCTGAATCATCGGTGTTTTCTTCGTCCTCTTTATTTTCCCCCTTAGCTGGAGGTTTGGAGGCGGTATTTTTAGCCGGCTTTTCAACAGGCGGCAGTTCATCCAGCGGAATGCCGAAGTTTTTTGCAAAAGCGTTAAGGGTATCTGTATAGGGTTGAAACAGAAGTTCGCTATAAGTGCGATAAATGACTTTTCTAACATTTTTATCCTGAATTTCCACCGACTCCAAGGCTTTGCGCAGGCACTCGAGCAGTGCCGTCGGTATCAAGGGGGCTCTGGCGCTATCCAGGCTGCGCTGGGTAGCAGCGGCGAAAATATAATCCAGCTTGCGTAAAACCTGTTGGTAATGGCTTTCTATGGGAGCGGCGCTTTCCGATAAATTTAACCAATCCTCAAAATTATTTTGATCAATCAGGCTTAATGAATAACCGGACGGAGCACTTTTATTGTTGGCATAAAACTTCAAAGAAAAAAATTCTTCAACCTTTTCCTCAAAAGCTCGCGTGAACTGTTGTTGAATTGTTTCTGAATGTTGCTTGCAAAGAGCGCTGGCATCGATGTAGGCGATTTTTTCCGTGTTATTTTCCGCCATATCAGATGCATCAAGCAGTTGTGCTTCTATGCCTTCCATCAGGCGTCGGGCTGTATTTTGGATTAACCCTTTTCCTGTGGAGAGGCAGAAATCCCTGAGGGTTTGGCTGTCCGGTATTTCCCCTGTTTTGGGAACGGGGCGTTGGGTGGCTTGAGCCAACTCATGAAATGCTTCAAACAGGGATTCTGATAACTCCTCAAGAAAGGCAATGCCCACGCCATTATCAGTGGCTCGTACTATCCGGGCCTCCAGGGTATGAACCTCTTGTCCCTGTTCGGATAGTGAAAATACTAGTTTCAAAGGAGTACCGCGTGGCGGGGTCGGGGACAGGGAATGTTGCAGCTGGCAGAAAACCCCGCCTTGGCAAAAGTTGCGAATCACGCAGGGCAAGGACAGCACTTCAGAAAATTGCAATGAAGCCTGTAATTCGATGGGATGCCGGGGATACCGCCTTCGATCCTGATTTTCCGCTTGTGACTGATCTGATTGGAGTTGGGTGGTCATTGACAAGAGTAATGATTGTTAACGAAGGCTTGTATCAAATAGGCAAAATGTTGAAATATCAGGGTATTACCTTATGTCAATGAAAGTACCAGTGATACAGATTGGCCCATGTCCCTTGCTATTTCAGGTAAATAGAAAGCTATACAGATAAATTTAGTAGATTTTGGTAATTTTGCCTTAGCTGAAATTGCCCTGTAAGGGTAATGCTACGTCCATCACAATTGAGAAACCCTACCGTTCAGCATACAATGGGCAGATTTTAAGAAAGGCAGGATCAGGGAGATTTCACGATGACTGAAGAGAGTCTGCATCCCCATATTTCCAAACAGTTTGACCAAGAGCTGGAAGACCTCCGCAATCGGGTGCTGGTGATGGGGGGAATGGTGGAAGAGCAAGTGGGAAACGCCATTCAAGCATTGTTGGAGAACGATGTAGTGCTTGCCGAGCAGGTGATTGCCAACGATTACAACGTCAATGCCATGGAAGTGGAAATCGATGAAGAATGCACCCAGATTATTGCCCGCCGCCAACCGGCCGCCCGGGATCTGCGTTTGGTGCTGGCAGTCATTAAGATGATTGCCGATCTCGAGCGCATCGGCGACGAGGCTCGCCGCATTGCCCGTCAGGCATTGGATTTAAACGCCCACTATCCCAAGAAAAATCAGCTCAGTGAATTGGAGCAACTGGCCAGGCACGTCAAAACCATGCTCCACGATGCCCTGGATGTTTTCGCGCGGATGGATGTGGAACACGCGCTGAAAGTGGTGGAGCAGGACGAGCAAGTGGACAAGGAATATGAAAGCATTCTACGCCAACAGATCACTTACATGATGGAAGATGCCCGCAGCATCCCCGTCGCCCTGGATATTATGTGGTCGGCGAGGGCCTTGGAGAGGATTGGCGACCGTAGCTGTAATATTTGCGAATACGTGATTTATTACGTGAAGGGCAAAGACGTTCGCCACATCAGCTTGGAACAGTTGGAAAAGAAAGTCAGAGAATAAAAATAACTTAAGTCTTCCTCCTCTTTACTCTCTATTCGAGGGGATCCTACCGGAGTCCAATGAAATTCCTCAATTGTTTAGTGTTGCTTGCCTTTCTGTGGGTTCGTATCGTCTTGGCGGATGAACCGTTTGTCATCGAAGACATCCAGGTACAAGGCTTGCAAAGGGTGACCGCGGGTACCGTTTTCAATTATTTGCCTATCAAGCCGGGTGAACGCTTTGATCGTCGGGTGGCCGCCCAGATAATTCGTCAGCTGTATAAAACCGGTTTGTTCAAGGATGTTAAATTGCTGAGGGAAGGCAATGTTTTGATTGTCGATGTGGTGGAACGGCCCGCCATTGCGGCGATTAAAATTATCGGCAATAAGGATATTAAGACCGATGATTTAAAGAAAGGCTTGAAAAGTGTCGGCCTTTCCGAAGGCAATGTCTTCAACCGCAAGTTGCTGGAAAAAGTGGAAAATGAGCTGCGGCGGCAATATTACAGCCATGGCAAATATGGGGTAGAGATCAAGACGGAAGTGACGCCGATTACTCATAACCGGGTAGCTATTTTGATAAAAATAGCAGAAGGTAAGGCCGCCAAAATCAAGCAAATTAACATTGTGGGCAACCGGGCTTTCAGCGACAAGGAATTGCTGAAGGTTTTTGAGTTGGGTACGACGGGTTGGTTGTCTTTTTATACCAAAAATGACCAATATGCCAAGCAAAAACTGGCGGCGGATCTGGAGCGTTTGCGTTCCTTTTATATGGATCAGGGCTACGTGAAATTTGACGTAAAATCGACCCAGGTTTCCATCACGCCGGATAAAAAGGATATCTATATCACCATCAACGTGGATGAAGGCGATGTCTATACCGTGGAAGAGGTGAAACTGACGGGGAAATTGATTGTGCCGTCTGAAGAGTTGATTTCCCTATTTAAGATCGGACCTGGCGAAAGGTTCTCACGCAAGCGGGCCACGGATACTTCCCAGGCAATCAGTGAAAGGTTGGGTGATGAAGGGTTCATGTTTGCCAATGTCAATATGGTGCCGGAAATCGACGACGAAACCAAAACCGTCAAATTGACTTTTTTTGTCGATCCAGGCCGACGGATCTATGTTCGCCGAATCCATATCAAAGGCAATACCCGCACCCAGGATGAAGTGATCCGCCGGGAAATGCGACAGATGGAAGCGGCGGTAGCGGCCACTTCCAAAATCCAGCGATCCAAAACCCGCCTGGAAAGATTGGGATATTTTAAATCAGTCAATGTGGAAACGCCCACGGTGGCAGGTACCCTGGATCAAGTTGATGTTAATTATACGGTGGAAGAAAAACCTTCCGGAAACCTCACCGCAGGGTTGGGGTTTTCTCAGGTACAAGGCTTGATCTTCAATGCCAGCGTGACGCAAGACAATTTCCTGGGGACCGGAAAAAGAATCAGCTTTAATTTCAACAATAGCCGGGTTTCCACCATTTACCGGGTGGCCTATTTCAATCCTTACTTTACCCTGGATGGGATCAGTGCCGGTTTTGATATCAGTTACCGCAAAACCGATGCCAGTCAAGCCAACGTGGCCAGGTATACTACCGATACGTTAACGGGGGGACTGAGTTCAGGCATTCCTTTAAGCGAATATGACCGTTTTCAAATGAATCTGGATTTTGAGCGGACCAAATTAAAAACTTCCAAAAATACCTCCGACCAAATTATCGATTTTGTCAAACAAAATGGCAAGATTTACAATGTCTTATCCATGTCTTTTGGTTGGGTGCACGATAACTTGAATCGGGCGGTTTTCCCCACCAAAGGCGGCAGGCAAACGCTGACTGCGTCCGCTTCGGCCCCCATAGGCGATTTGAGCTTCTATAAGCTTCGCTACAAGTTCCAGCATTATGTCCCGTTGGCTAAGGATCTGGTGTTTGCTCTAAAGTGGGATATTGGCTATGGTGACGGCTATGGCAGTACCAAAACGCTTCCATTCTTTGAGCATTTTTTCGCGGGCGGTGTTCAATCGGTTCGAGGATTCAGGCAAAATACCCTGGGTCCTAGGGATTCCCGTAATGACCCGTTCGGTGGAACAACTAAGCTGGTGGCCAGCGCGGAATTATTTTTCCCCGTGCCGTTTCTGGATGAAGAGCTGCAATCTTCTTTCCGGCTTGGGGTGTTTTTTGACGCCGGTAATGTATTTAACGACTTTGGAGCCAAAAAAGATAAACCAGATATAGGAGAGCTTCGTTATTCGGCGGGCATTTCCGCGCAATGGCTATCCCCTTTTGGACCATTGTCTGTGAGTTTGGCGCAGCCCCTCAATGCCCAGGGGAATGACAAGGTGCAAAAATTCCAGTTTTCTTTTGGATCTGGTTTTTAATTGTAATTAGGAGTTTGAATTTCATGTTGAATGTTATAAAAAGTTGTGTCGCTATAATCGCAATATGGGTGATTGCTGCTCCCAGTTGGGCGGAGGAGATCAAAATTGGCTTTGTGAACGTGGCGCGGGTGTTGGAGAAAGCACCTCAGGCCGCAAAGGCCAAGAAAAAGCTGGAACAGGAATTTTCTCCTAGAGACAAGAAGTTGGTGGCGCAACAAAAAGAGCTGAAAAAATTGGAGGAAAAACTAGCCAGGGATGCGGCGGTTATGAGTGAGTCGGAAAGGCGCAAAATCGAACGGGAAATTCTTTCCAAGCGTCGTGAACTGCAAAGGGCCCAGGAAGAGTTTCGCGAAGATTTCAATATTCGCCGTAACGAAGAACTGGCCAAGCTGCAAAAACAGGTCTTTGAAGCCATTAAAGCTTTGGCCAAGGAAGAAAAATATGATTTGCTTTTAACCGATGGCGTCGTTTACGCCAGTGACAAAGTGGACGTGACGGAAAAGGTACAAAAGAAACTTCAATGACAGATTAGTGTATAGACATATCATTTTGTAATTATCAAGATTTCGAAAAGGACAGGGCTTTTGGATATACAAAAAATCATGAAATTTTTACCCCACCGCTACCCCTTTCTATTGGTGGATAAGGTTATAGAGTGTATTCCAGGGGAGCGCTTGGTGGCGATAAAAAACGTGTCTTACAACGAGCCTTATTTTCAAGGCCACTTCCCAGACCAGCCAATCATGCCCGGTGTCCTGATTATGGAAGCGTTGGCGCAGGCCACAGGCCTGTTGGCTTCTGAAAGCGCCCCTGAGGCGCTTGGGGAGAAAGAGATGATTTATTACCTGGTGGGTCTCGACAAGGCGCGCTTCAAGCGCCCTGTTTCTCCTGGGGATCAGCTTCGCCTGGAAGTGAAATACCTACGCCATAAACGCAATATTTGGGCATTTTCCTGTCAGGCGGACGTGGATGGAGAATTTGTAGCCAGCGCAGAAATCATGTGTGCGGCGGCAGAGCGGGAAGTTTGATTGACCCAACGGCGGTGATTGCCGGGGACTGTGTCCTGGCCAGGGATGTCCAAATAGGCCCTTACACGGTCATAGGCGCCAATGTGGAAATCGGCCCAGGAACCATTATCGGTCCCCATGTGGTTATTCGAGGCCCAACCCGCATCGGTGCTTCAAACCGGATTTTTCAGTTTGCCTCAGTGGGTGAAGATCCCCAGGATAAAAAATACCGAGGTGAAAGGACAACCCTGGAAATTGGGGACTTCAACACCATCCGCGAGTATTGCACTATTCACCGGGGTACGGTTCAGGACCGGGGGAAGACTTCGGTCGGCAGCCACAATCTGCTGATGGCCTATACCCATGTGGCCCATGATTGTGTGATTGGGAATCACGTAGTGATGGCCAATGCGGCCTCTCTTGCCGGTCACGTACATCTTGAGGATCATGTGACATTGGGTGGATTTACCCTGGTTCACCAGTTTTGCCGGATTGGTTGCCATGCTTTTTCAGCCATGGGAAGTCATATCAATAAGGATATTCCGCCTTTTGTCATGGTCGGCGGTCAACCGACCCGGCCCCGTGGGATCAATCAAATCGGATTGGAGCGCAGCGGCATGCCTCCGGATTCCATCCGGGCCATTCGCCAAGCCTACAAATACTTATATAAATCCGAACTGCGCCTGGAAGAAGCTTTGGAACGTATCGAAAACTTGGCGAAAGAGGCGGACGTTATTCGGCCAATGCTTGATTTTTTGCATCATCGAGGCCGCAGCTTGTTGCGATGAAAACATCTTTAACCGCTGGCGTTGATGAGGTTGGCCGGGGGTGTCTAGTGGGGGCAGTAGTTGCCGCCGCAGTCATTCTGCCTGAGGATTGCGCCATCGCCGGGTTGGCGGATTCAAAATCCCTTTCCCCCCAGCAACGGGAACAACTCAGTCAAGAGATTCAATATCACGCGATAGCTTGGGCCACTGGCAGAGCGGAACCTTCAGAAATTGACCACTTTAATATTCTTCAGTGCACACTACTGGCCATGCAAAGAGCCGTAACAGGATTATCTGTCCGGCCCGACCGGGTGCTGGTCGATGGCAGGCACTTGCCTGCGTTGCCCATGCCTGTGGAAGCGGTTATTGGCGGCGATGGCCTTGTTCCTGTCATTTCCGCCGCTTCCATTATTGCCAAAGTAGCGAGGGATAGAGAAATGACTGTGCTGGATCGTTTAGCCTGTGATTATGGTATCTGGCGGCACAAAGGTTATCCCACGCAATTTCACCGTCAGCAACTTCAAAAACAAGGCCCTTCCTTGTGGCACCGCTATTCTTTTGCGCCAGTCAAGCGGGTGGTGGGGCAGTTGAGAAAGGGTTCGGGACGGGCGACGCCATAACCTTGGACATAGTCCACGCCAATTTCCCGCAGGACCGCGACGATGTCATTATTTTCCACAAATTCCGCAATGGTCTTCAGGCCCATGGCGTGGCCGATTTGGTTGATGGATTCCACAAACACCCGGTCCAGTGGATCGGTGGCAATATCTTTGACGAAATACCCGTCAATTTTTAAATAATCCACCGGCAACGACTTCAAATAGGCAAACGAAGACAGGCCGCTGCCAAAGTCGTCCAGGGCAAAACGACATCCCTTGTCTTTAAGGGAGGTAATGAAGTGGACAACTTTTTTCATATTGGCAATGGCGGCGGTTTCTGTAATTTCAAAACAGAGCTTGGTAGCGGGAATTTGAGAGCGTTGGATTTGATCCTGAATATGCTCGAGAAAATCCTCCTGACTCAGGGAGATGCCGGATAAGTTAATACTGTAAACAGGGAGCTGATCAAATTCTTCCGGTTCGAAATTATCAAGGTAACCAAATAGCTCTTTGATGACCCACTGATCAATGGCGCCCATTAAACTATACCTTTCCGCTGCTGGAATGAAGGCGCCTGGGGGTATCAACTGACCCTTCTGATCAAACATGCGAATCAATACCTCAACGTGGGGACTGATGCCTGCCGGGTCGTGGGTATAGGCAATATTCTGCAGAAACAGACAAAAGCGGTTTTCATCCAGGGCTTTTTGGATTTGCGCGGCCCATTGTAAGGTTTCGCGGTGGCTGCTTGAGGCTGGATCGTTGTTTTCAGGATCATGGACAAAGACCCGGTTGCGGCCAGTGTCTTTAGCGACGTAACAAGCCGAATCCGCAGCACTGAGAATTTCTTCGGCGGTACTGGTTTTATTGGTGATCATGGTGAGGCCGATACTCACGCCTATCCGGAAAATATTGTTATGCCAGGCAAAGCGGAAATCTTCCAGGCGCTTTCTGAGTAAATTGGCAATTCGGATGGCGTCTTTTTGCGAGCAGCGGGGCAGGAGAACGCCGAATTCGTCTCCCCCTAAACGGGCCAGAACGTCCTCCTTGCGTAAATCGGTTTTGAGAAGATCTGCCAATTGGCAAAGTAAATTATCGCCAGCGGCGTGACCGCAGGTATCGTTAACCACTTTAAATTGGTCCAGATCGATATAGAGCAGGCTGTGACTATGATGATTCAATTTGGCGTCATCCACCAGTTGTTGCAGACAGCGCTTGAATTCTCGCCGATTGGGCAGCGCGGTGAGCGGGTCATGGCTGGCTTGCCACGCCAGTTGTGCTGAAAGGCGGCGAGTATGGCTCACATCCCTGAACACCAACACCGCGCCCAACTGATTATGGTTGAAATCGAAAACCGGCGCGGCCGAGGCAGTGATGGCGAACTCGTCGCCATTGCGGGAGATCAGAATATAATCTTCATCGTTGGTGATGGTCTCTTTTCGTTGCAGGCAGGCTTGTACCGGGTTGGGCGCGGGATTTCGGCTTTGCTCTTCAATCACGTAGAAGATTTGTTCGATGGGACGCCCCTGGGCTTTTTTTCCGCTCCAGCCGGTCAAGCGTTCCGCCGCGGGGTTCAAGGATAGGATGCGCCCCGTTTCATCGGTGGTGATGACCGCATCGGCGATGGATAATAAAGTGACTTGGGCCCGCTCCTTTTCCTGATGGAGTTGGCTTTCTACCTTTTTCTGGACTGAGATATCCCTCAAGATGGCAAATTGGAGGGGGCTTTTGCCAAATTGGGTGGAATAGAAAGAGATCTCCAAAGGAAACCGGCTGCCGTCCAGGCGAATTCCCTGGGCTTCCAGACTGTATTGGGAAGGCAGCGCTGATAGCGAAAAGGCTTGGTTTTTATCGGATGGTTCAAATAATGATTGGATTGGGCGGTTGATCAATTCTGAGCTGGAACCACCAAACATTTTGCCGGCGGTGTTATTGCTAAGATAGATTGTGCCTTGAGCATCGAACTGGATGAAGCCTTCGTCAATGGTATTTAATATAATTTGATGTTTTTCCGCCATTTCCTTCATGGCTTTTGCCTGGGCGGAAAATTGGCTTTCCCTTTGGGTACTGGCAGTGACGTCTTCCACTTGAATCAAGCACAGGTTGCCCAACTGGGTATGTTCCAACGGTTTGACGGTGATTGATTGGATGATGGGCTTTTGATGTTTATCCATCAAAGGCAAAAGGGGTTGATCCATTGAGGAAGAAATCAGCGATGTCATCTTATGGTTGAGAGCGGTTTTGATGGCGTAGTGCAACCGGCTCCCTTTGAGCGCGGGAAAAAAATCAATAATAGAAAGTCCAATGGCGCTGTCACCATGAATACCGCAGCGCAGGCTCAGCCACTGGTTAAACAGCAAAATCCGTCCCCTTGCATCCAGGACAATCAGGCCAAATTCCACTTGGTCCAGTAGTAACAGGGACAGAAGGCGATCAAAATTTTCCGCTGTTAAGGTAGAAGGTTCGGCGCTGCTGTCACTTTCAAAGGAATCCATGAGCTCTCAGTCGCGTAGCCTGATTAAAGGGTTTTCCAAAAGAGATATCGCTGGCAAGCGGGTTTGCCATTTGGCCCAGGATGAAATTTTCCAAGCGTTAAATGGAAAGGCGATAAAATCATATGGCCAGGCAACTGCTTGGTTAGGATTGGCGTTTTGAATAGTTCAAATTGGTAACCACCAAGCACCGGATTGGTCAGTTTTTGCCAATGCATCAGCGATAAAAAATGTAGATGGTGCGTGAACCTGAGTTAAATCACTTGTTAAGTATAGACACAAACTTGGAATAAAACCGATGGCCTTTGAATTTATTCACCTGCGCCTTCATAGCGAATTTTCCCTGATGGACGGTCTGGTCAAAATCAAACCCTTGATCGCCCGGTGCTCGGCTTTAAACATGCCTGCGGTTGCCGTGACTGATCAAGGCAATTTATTTGCTTTGGTTAAGTTCTATAAAGCAGCGTTGGTTGGAGGCATCAAGCCCATTGCCGGGGCGGATATCTGGGTTAAAAATGGTGAAGATAATAATGCGCCGGACCGGATGACTTTGCTGGTGCAAAATCGCCAAGGCTATCGCAATCTTACTCAGTTGCTTTCTTTGGGCTACCAGCAAGGCCAATATCTTGGGCGGCCGATGCTGAAACCACAATGGATAAAGGATCATAGTCAAGGCCTGATTGCCCTGTCAGGCGCGCGTGAAGGTGAAATTGGCAGGTTGTTGCTGGCAGGCCAGTCAGTGCCCGCCAAAAAACGGTTACAAGAATGGCTGCACTTCTTTGATGACAGATTCTATTTGGAACTGCAACGCACCGGCCGCTCAGGCGAGGGGGAATATCTTGAACAGGCCTTGGATTTGGCGGTGGAAGAAGGGGTGCCGGTAGTAGCAACCAATGATGTACGGTTTTTGGATCAGCATGATTTTGAAGCCCATGAAGCGAGGGTGTGTATCCATGGCGGATGGATATTGGATGATCCCAAGCGCCCCCGGCCTTATAGCGAATCCCAGTATTTGAAAAGCCCGGAGGAAATGCGGGAACTGTTTTCCGACATTCCCGAGGCTTTGGAGAACGCAGTAGAAATCGCCAAACGCTGTAATCTGGAATTAGACTTGGGAAAACCTTGTTTGCCCATTTTCCCGGTGCCTTCCGGCCAGACCATTGAAGCGCACTTTGTCGCCGAAGCTAAAGAAGGGCTGGAGCTGCGTCTGAATGAAAACGCCGTTGCAGCGGAGAACCGGCAAAGTTACTACGAGCGGTTGCAAATGGAACTGGATGTCATTGTGCAAATGGGTTTTCCCGGCTATTTTCTGATTGTGGCCGATTTTATCCGCTGGGCCAAACAGCACGGCATCCCGGTGGGACCGGGGCGGGGTTCCGGGGCCGGATCGTTGGTCGCTTATGCCCTGCAAATCACCGATTTGGATCCCTTGGAATTCGATCTTTTGTTTGAGCGCTTTCTCAACCCGGAACGGGTATCGATGCCCGATTTCGACGTGGATTTTTGCATGGAACGGCGCGATCAAGTCATCGACTATGTGGCCGAGAAATACGGCCGGGATAAAGTTGCGCAAATTATTACTTTCGGCACCTTGGCGGCCAAGGCGGTGGTGCGGGATGTGGGAAGGGTATTGGGCCATCCCTACGGCTTTGTGGACAAATTGGCCAAGCTGATTCCGTTTGAATTGGGCATGACTCTGGAGAAAGCCCTGTCGGAAAGCGAAGATCTCAAACGGGCTTACGATCAAGATGAAGAGGTTCAGGCGCTCATTGATCTTGCCCGTACGCTCGAAGGCGTTGCCCGTAACGCCGGGACCCATGCCGGTGGGGTTGTGATTGCCCCTTCCGCGTTGGTGGATTTTACCCCGCTTTATTGTGAAGAAGGCGAAGCTTCGGTAGTCACCCAATTCGACAAGGACGATGTGGAAGCGGCGGGTCTGGTCAAATTCGACTTTTTGGGGCTCAGAACCCTGACCATCATCGATTGGGCGCTGCAAACCATTAACGCCCGCTTGAAAGAGAAGGGTGAGGCTGCCATCAATATCAACCAGATTCCCAGGAATGACCCTGACACCTTTGCCTTATTAAAAGCTTGCCAGACAACTGCCGTCTTCCAGCTGGAATCCCGGGGGATGAAGGATCTGATCCGGCGCCTGCAACCGGATTGCTTTGAGGATATCATCGCCCTGGTGGCACTGTTCCGGCCAGGGCCGTTGCAATCGGGAATGGTGGATGACTATATCAATGTCAAACACGGCCGGGCTAAGGCGAACTATGCCCATCCATTATTGGAGCCCATACTCAAGCCTACCAATGGCGTTATTCTTTACCAGGAACAGGTGATGCAAATCGCCCGGGACATGGCGGGCTATACCTTGGGCGGCGCGGATTTGTTACGCCGGGCCATGGGTAAGAAAAAGCCGGAAGAAATGGCCAAACAGCGGGCGATTTTCGTCAAGGGTGCGGTCGAGCAGGGTGTTAACGAGGAAACCGCCAGTTATATTTTTGATTTGATGGAAAAGTTCGCCGGTTACGGTTTCAACAAGTCCCACTCGGCCGCCTACGCCTGGGTGTCTTATCAGACCGCATGGTTGAAAGCCCATTATCCGGCGGAATTTATGGCGGCGGTACTGTCTTCCGATATGGACAATACCGATAAGCTGGTAGGCTTTGTGGAAGAATCCCGGGCGCTTAAACTGACCTTGTTGCCGCCGGATATCAATCGTTCTTGTTATCGGTTTACCGCGCTGGAGGATGGTGCCATTCTTTATGGCTTGGGCGCCATCAAGGGGGTGGGCCAGGCGGCCATTGAAATGCTGTTGGCGGAAAGAGAGGCTAACGGTCCTTTCCATGATCTGTATGATTTTTGCCGCCGGATTGATTTGCGAAAGGCCAATCGCCGAGTGTTGGAGGCCTTGATTCGCGCGGGCGCCTTGGATGGATTCAACCAACACAGGGCGCAGTTGTTGGAAGCGCTTCCCCTGGCTATTCAAACTGCGGAACAACACCATCGGAGTGTCTCGCTGGGGCAAAATGATTTGTTTGGATTGCAGCCCCAACAGCCAATGAATGACTGCGCTTCAACAACGCCGAAGTTATCTGTCCCGCCCTGGACGCAGTCCCAACAGTTGGCGGAGGAAAAAGCTGTTCTCGGCATGTATCTCAGCGGTCATCCCCTGGATGAATACCGGCAAGAATTGTCCCAATTCATCAGCGGCGATATCGCCAAACTGAATAAAAAATTCCATGATTCCAGGGCCAAGGATTCCGTTTCGGCGGTGACAGCTGGCTTAGTGGTCGAGTTGAGATCCCGGCAAAGTAAACAAGGCAAAAAAATGTTATTTCTTACCTTGGAAGATGGCAGTGGCCGCCTGGAGACGGCTGTGTTTTCTGAAGTATTAGAGCAGTACCATGACATTATCCACAAAGATGCCGTGTTAGTAGCAGAGGGCGTCATTGCCCGGGATGACTACAGCAATCAACTGCGTTTGGTGGCGGAAAAGTTATACACCGTGGCGCAAGCCCGGGAGAAGTTTGCCAAGGGTTTATGGATTATCTGGCAAGCTTCCGAAAAAGTTTCCAATCCCAAGCCCCAAATGGAACAATTAAAATCCCTGATTCTTTCCCGAAGAGGCTGTTGCCCGGTCTATGTGGATTATCGCAATGGCAAGGCCCAGGCGCGGCTGCGTTTGGGGGAACAGTGGCAAATTCAGCCGGATGATGAATTAATGAATCAGTTGACGGCGAAATTCGGGCCCGGGCGTGTATTTCTACGTTATCACTGACAACGTGGTTTTAAATCGATTACCGTATTTTTTCTCATCGCCTTGCTTGGTGTCTCGGGTGCGGGATTGTCATTCAAAAAACTATCCAGGGCTGCTTTTTGTTGGTGCAGGGAAGTCATCATCCGGTCATAAATTTTTAACAGCGCGCTCATAGGCGTGGCGCTGCGCTTTCTTTCCATATCAATTCGCCATTGTAATTTTTCCAGACGGTGACGTTGCTCGGGAGCGAGCTGTTCAAGGAATTGAGTGATGGTTTCGTGGCGCTTGACTTCAAAGGCTGCGGGATTGGCTTTGGCAAGTTGCTGCCATTCGTCGAAGTCGAAGGAGGTTATGTGAGTTGAATCGTTCATGGCTAAGACCCTGGATATTTAGTTGTGCCTTTGAATTTTTATTTACGCAGAAGTTATGCCGTTTTTTAATATTTATATATTTATCAATAAGTTATATTATGTTTCTGAATTCCAGGGCGGATGCCAGTGATTTATTTGTAAAAAAATATGACAGCCAGCTTTGAGTGCCCAAAAATTTTTACATGCCAGGGGTTGAAAATATTTTTGAAATCACTATATTTTTTAGCAGCCTACATTGGTGAGTGCTAACAATGTTGATTTTCAACGAAAGGAGATGAGATGAAGATTCGTCCTTTACATGATCGCGTCGTAGTCAAACGTTGGGAAGAAGAGAAAACCACGCCATCAGGCATTGTGATCCCAGATACTGCTGCGGAAAAGCCAATCAAGGGAGAAGTGGTGGTCGTAGGTAACGGCAAGTTGCTGGAAAACGGCGAACTTCGTCCCCTGGATGTCAAAGAGGGAGATAAGGTGCTGTTCGGCAAGTATGCCGGTACCGAAGTCAAGATTGATGGCCAAGAATATTTGATCATGAATGAAGACGACATCGTCGGTATTTTTGAGGCTTGATTGGATTGAATAGGAGGGTGTAGTAACCATGGCAGCAAAAGAAATTCTGTTTTCCGAAGATGCAAGACACCGGATGCTTGAAGGTGTCAACGTCTTGGCGGAAGCCGTTAAGCAAACCCTGGGGCCAAAAGGGCGCAATGTGGTTCTGGAGAAAAGCTTCGGCGCGCCTACGGTGACAAAAGACGGTGTTTCTGTGGCCAAAGAAATCGAACTGAAAGACAAATTTATGAATCTGGGCGCGCAGATGGTCAAGGAAGTCGCTTCCAAGACTTCCGATGTGGCCGGTGACGGGACGACCACGGCAACCGTGCTTGCCCAGGCAATTATTCGCGAGGGCATGAAGTCTGTCGCCGCTGGCGCTAGCCCGATGGATATCAAACGGGGGATTGATCAGGCGGTGCATGTCTGCGTGGAAGCTTTGCAAGAACTTTCCAAACCTTGCATGGATAATCAGTCCATTGCCCAGGTTGGCACCATTTCCGCCAACAATGACGAGGAAATCGGCAAGATCATTGCCGAGGCCATGGATAAAGTCGGCAAGGAAGGCGTCATCACCGTGGAAGAGGGTTCTGCCCTCGAGAATGAGTTGGACGTGGTAGAAGGGATGCAGTTTGATCGCGGCTACCTCTCACCCTACTTCATTACCAACCAGGAAACCATGAGCGCGGAACTGGAAGATCCGCTCATTCTTATTCACGATAAGAAAATCTCCAATATCCGCGATCTCTTGCCGATTTTGGAAAAAGCAGCCAAAGCGGGGAAGCCCCTGTTGATTATCGCCGAAGAGGTGGAAGGGGAAGCGTTGGCGACTCTGGTGGTGAACAATATGCGCGGTATCCTTAAAGCCTGCGCTGTCAAAGCGCCAGGTTTTGGCGACCGGCGCAAAGCCATGCTGCAAGATATCGCCGTTCTCACCGGCGGCAAGGTGATTTCCGAAGAAGTCGGCCTGAGTCTGGAAAAAGCCGAGTTGGAAGATTTAGGCCGGGCGAGAAAGGTCCGGGTGGACAAGGAAAATACCACTATCGTGGATGGTGCGGGCGATAAAGAAGCCATTGAAGCGCGCATCAAGCAAATCCGCGCCGAAATTGAAGAAAGCACTTCCGATTATGACCGCGAGAAGCTGCAAGAGCGCTTGGCCAAACTGGCTGGTGGCGTGGCCGTGATTAAAGTCGGCGCCGCCACGGAAGTGGAAATGAAGGAAAAGAAAGCCCGGGTGGAAGACGCCCTGCATGCGACCCGCGCGGCGGTGGAAGAAGGTATCGTCCCCGGCGGTGGTGTGGCGTTGATTCGGGTGCAAGGCAAACTCCAGGGCCTGGAAGGCAAGAATCACGACCAAACCGTCGGGATTAATATTCTGCGCAGGGCCATTGAAGAGCCCTTGCGCCAGATTGTCAGAAACGCCGGGGAAGAATCTTCGGTCGTGGTGCACAAGGTCCAAGAGGGTAGCGGCAATTTTGGTTATAACGCCGCAACGGGCGAGTATGGCGACATGATTGAAATGGGTATTCTCGACCCCACCAAAGTGACCCGTTCCGCCTTGCAAAATGCCGCTTCCGTGGCAGGGCTCATGCTCACGACAGAAGCCATGGTGGCTGAGTTGCCCAAAGAAGAGAAGGCGCCAGCATCTCCAGGCATGGATGAAATGATGTAAATCCAGCCAAACCTGATTGGCTGTCAATAACGTAGCCCCGCCAATGGCGGGGCTTTTTTATAACCAAAATTCTGCAAGTGTTTCGGCATTCGGCTGCCAAATCAAGTTTTTATGCTGCGTTGGCTGCGCCAATTTTGTGCTCGAAGTAGCGCTGCCACGCCTGCGCGAAAATTGGCATGCCGCCTTGCCTAAAGCCTTGCTTGACACCCTCGGTGCTCGAATCACTTGCAAAATTTAGGTGGAAAACTGTTTATTAAACATTGATTATTGGCAGTAAACAAGCCGTTTCTTGGCAAAAATGCTAGTGCTATACTCAAAGACAAGGTTGGTTTTGAAGAGGTAGCATTGATGAAAAACGAACAAGTCATCCCCCAGGTGAATATCCAAGAATATTTCAGGGAAGTGGTTGCCAGCGCATTGGCGAATCAAAAAAAGGAAGCCGACGAAGAAACGGTTTTTTACGTGGTCAATCTGCTGGCTTATTTTATCCGTACCGAGCGCCTGTTTATTGATACCGAAGAAGGTGTGATGTTGCAGCCATTGGCGCAGATTTATGCCGAGGCAGTCAATGCGGCTTCCACCGAGGAGCAAAGCCGCAGTCTGCAACGATTGGGGGACGTGGCGTTATTAATCGCCGGGGTTTTTTCCGATAGTCTGAATCGAAAATTAGTGGATGTGGATTATTACATCGCCATGGGAGGTAGCGCATATGGCCACCTTGCCGAT
Source organism: Methylothermaceae bacteria B42 (assembly GCA_001566965.1). Classification (NCBI taxonomy): domain Bacteria; kingdom Pseudomonadati; phylum Pseudomonadota; class Gammaproteobacteria; order Methylococcales; family Methylothermaceae; species Methylothermaceae bacteria B42. The sequence goes on from LSNW01000034.1 coordinate 25,390, forward strand.
TTGATTAAAGATTCTTTCCGGGGCAGGGCCTTGGGGGGGATATTTTCCGAGCTTTCGCATAAATTCGGAGATTTTGTCGAAGTACTGGGAGAAGTGAGTGAACGGGCCCATTTAACCTCATCCAGCGACGTGATGCGTTTGTATGAGGTTTGGTTGCGTACCGGCAGTAAAAGGGCGGAGGCGCGTTTGCGCCGCTTGGGGATTGATCCCATCCCTGGGTTGATCCACCAACATTAAAATCCTGCCATGTCCCTTTATCCTCTCCAGCGTTTGCTGGAACGTATTTACGCCATAGAAATCGGTTACCAAGTGGATGATTTTCTGGTGACCGATCCCGATTGGGTGGCGCAAGTGGATGCCAGCCCTGATGCCCGGTTGATCAAAGAAAAACTGCTGATTATGCAACAAGAAGACGCTCTGGATCTGGCGCTGTTTCTGGATCCTGAGGTGATTGCATGCTTGACCAAGCACGATCCCTTCGAGGCTCTCCATGATGAGAATTTGCAGGCTTTTTTACTGGCTTTGGAAGGGGTCAGCCATTTTCTTTATCTGGGCTGGCATGCTGGACTTGATCGCAATGTCACGCTTTTGGAGCTGGAGCTACAGGCGGAGGTGGACAAATATGTGTCCACTTTATCGCTGATCAGAAAGCAATTTAAGGGACGTATTCCAAGGGAACTGAGGGCCCAATTATTTGACCGCTGTGTTTATGACAAAACGCTGAAAGAGGCTCAACTTATCCGATACAAAGATGCCAATCGTTATGCGGGGAAATATTGTTGGCAACTTGAAAACCGCTATCTGAAACGAAAGCAACTGGCAGCCATGTGGCAGGATTTGCGCCACTTTTACCGGTTGCCCCAGGGGCAGAAGATTCGCCGGATTGATTATTCGTAACAACTGCTCCATATTGGAAGATGACCCTATGGGTGACTTGTTCCGAAAGACGCCGTTAATACTCCCGGTACGCTTGCCCAGCCAAAGACGTTTCCTTCACAGGCCGCCCATGGGGCCACGAGCAGTCACGATTGTTCTTGAAAATGGCTCAAAACGAGGGCTGGCTAATCTGGAAGCCGTGCTTTTCTAAAAGTTTGATAATACCCTCTTTCCCTACCATGTGTGCCGCGCCGACGGTGACAAAATAGGTTTTTCCGTCTTCCAATTGGAGCAATTTGTTGGTCATATTATGATTGCGGCGGGCGAAAACGGCTTGATAAAGTGGTTCCATGGCCGGGTCGGGAAAGGCTTTGCGGGTGAGCCGGTCCATTAAGTCGGTATCGCCGGTTTGCCAGGCTTCCATCAATTGTTGAAAGTCTCCGTTATATTGAAATTGATCCATTAGCTGCTGAAATAACAGCTCTCGGGGCAAAGTAGCTATTTGCCGGAGCAAGACTTGCTGGGATGCCAGGGTTTCCAGGGGAATTACCGGTTTATTATCTTGGCTTGCAAGCTGCAGAAAGTGACGGTCAATGCCCAGTTCCGGGCGGTAGCCTGCTTGCTGCAGGAATTTTTGCGTTAGGAGCATTGAGATGAGCCAAGGGTTCTGTCCTTTCAGTATTTCAAAGGGGATGCCTGCTTTTTTGGCAAAGCCTTGCAATGCGGTTTCAATTTGCGGAGGTAATGGCGGGTTTTGATGTTGTGAATTGTTCGCCGTTAAAGTTTGAGCCATGGATAATGCAGACTGCATCGGTGCATTACGAATATCGACTTCCACCACAACGGCGTCCGCTTTGCGGTAAGCTTGCATGATAGGGTCAGGCAAGGGATACAGGTCAGCCTTACCAAAATGAATCGAGCCCAGCAAATACAAGATTTTGTCTTGCTTGACCGCTCTCCAGAAAAAACGCCGGGAAGCGTTTTTATTCGATGTTTGGAGAACAGCACCAACTTTCGATTCGCAAGCTTTGTACTGATAGGAAACGCGACCGTCCGGATCTTTACAGCGAAAAATTGCGGCGTTCAAAGGTTGAACCAGCAGGAAAACGGTCAAAAGAGTAAAGATATATCGGGCAGTCATAGGCTAATAGGTAAATAGACTCTGAGGAAGGTGCTTAATAATAAGGATAGTCTATCAAAATCGGGAAAAAGGGCCGTGTCGCCGCAAATTTCTCAATATCTCCTATACTTTTGTTAAGTTGTAATTTTTGCTTGAGGTGATGAATGACCGACAAAAGGAGGGAGCCCAGGTTTCCGGTTTTAGTGCCACTGCGTGTATTGGACACAGGTACCGGCGAACCTATTGGTGAATTGGCCAATCTTTCCCGTCATGGAATGATGTTATTGAGTCGGTATATGATTCAACCCAATCAGATCCTGCAGGTTGAAATTGCCCTTCCGAGTAAAGGAGATTTGCCAGAAAGAATCAATTTGGGGATTGAAAGCCTTTGGTTTGAGGAAGATGACGAGGGGGATCAGTACTGGATTGGCTTTCAAATCATCGACCTGGCACCAGACAACACCCAACTGCTGGAAACTTTAATTGCAGAGTTTTGCTAGCTCGGGGCGGGCGTTAATTCAAGAATCACCGAATATCTTCCTTTACATTTTCCGTCAATCCACTTAGGACGTATCCCAAAAGCCGATTATTGGGAGAGAGATTTAATCCGGCTTGCTCAGCAAGTTGTGGATTTTCTGCAAAGTCCTTTCTACAAACGGTTTCTTTTCCAGTTTTAAAATTCTTGTTTGGCCGTCGAGAATTTCCTGGGCCAGCTTCTTCAATGGCCGGACAGCAACCTGGATACCTGCCTGGTTGACGAAAATATAGTATGAGGTTTTGGGGCTGAACCAGGATAGCTTGGCCCGGATGGTATGGCCGGTCTTGGGGATGTCAAACTCAAACCAGGTGCCCAGTTTTATTTTCTGCAGTTGTTGCAGGATATCCTCGAGCTCCATGGGAGGCGGGGTTTTTGCTTTTTTCTGGCCAGGCAATTCTTCTGGATCGATATCCTGGAGCAGGGGATATTGTTCGGGCGTGATTTCCGGCTCAGGCAGCGGGGTTTTTTCAAGGGCGGTTTCCAGCATTTTGTGGTGAACCGCAGCCAGCTCTTTCAAAAGTTGCTCGGTCGTATTTTCCGGATCGCCGAGAAGACCCAAGCCATCCCGGATGTCCTGTTCCAGCGCTGGGATTTTTTTTCTAAATATCTGCTGTTCTTCTGGCGTGTCTTTGGGTTGCACACTCCAGATGATATCTTCGGTAATCTTCAGATGCTGTTGCCAGATGTCGCTATCGGTACCCTTGCGCAAATAGAGCAGTACCAATAAATTGGCCCAAGGGCCAAAGAGCAGTTTTTCCGCCGCTTTGGGAAGATTTCTACCTTTGACAATTTTGACCAGATGGCGGGCTACCGTTTGCCGGGCTTCCCGGAGCCGCTCCTGGCCCTTGGCTTTTTCTATGGAGCGTTTTTCCGCCATACGCGCGCGCTGGTGGAAGCTGCGCATGAATTCATCAAACTCTTCCAGAACCTCGGAAAATAGCTCTACGTTGTCGTCAAAGTCCACCAGAATCCGATTGACCACATCGCGCATTCTTGAAAAAACCACTTGCTCGTTTTTATCTGTGGCATTGCACAGCGCGCCGGCTTGGGTCAAAGAATTTAACAAGCGGCGAGCTGGGTGGCGGCGTTTGAAGAAAAACTTCCGGTCCAGCAAAGCCACCTTGAGATACGGTGTGTGCAAGTGACTCAACAAAGCTTTGACAGAATCGGGCAGGTTGCCGTCATTGAGTACCAACTCAAATAGCATGCCCACCAACTCTATGACATCAGCGTCAGTATGACTGATATTGTGATGCTTGATAAGTTCTGCAAGTTGATCGAGTTGGTGAGTAAACTCTTCCTTGATCTGTTCCAGGGAATAAGTGGCAATATTGGCAGGCACCGTCGTTGTCTGGGAGCCGCCGGCTTGAGTCGATGCGTTAAGCGAGGAAATCAGCTCCTTTAGATTGCTCGATGGTGTCGTGCTGACTGGCTCGTTGGTACTTACGCCACGGCGCTGTCTGAGCAATTGACTGATATTTTCAAAGACTTTATGTTCCTGGGCTTCTTCCCGGGTTTCAGGTTCCGTGGTTTCATCTTGCGGAGGTGGCGGGGAAGGGGAAGCGGTTTTATTGAGATTTTTTAAAGCCTCGGCCAATTCATCTTTGGTTTTGGTATCCGCTTCAGGTGTTTCCTCAACTGCTTCTGGTGCCTCTTCAAGATCGGCTTCACTGTTATCCACCTTGGGCGGGGCATAGATCGGAGAGTCTTCTAAATTCGGGAGAATGCCCGCTTCAATTAAAGTCCGATTGTAATCTTGATAGATTGCGTCTGCTTGACGGAGAACATATTTATCAAAAATTTCGATTAAACCGATTTTGACGCCAGCATCAATTGGGATTTCCAGTATAGATAATGCGACGCGATAAGCATTGCATACGTGTTGCGGCCCACCCGGAAGTAGTTCGCTCCGCTCGCCGGGTTTAGACCCTCCGTTGATGACGGCCAGCCGGTGATTGAGGGTATAAATGTATTCGCTGTAATTGACGTAAGCGTTGTTGGCGACGGTGTCGAAGGCCAGTTCGATTTCAAAAGATTCTTTTTCAATCAGCGCCAGCTTACTACGCTTGGGTGAGCTTTCTTCCTCTTTCTTTTGGTTTTCCGTGTATTGATTATGCCCTAGCGTGAAGCGCTCAAACCCCGCTACTAATTCGTTATAAAAGTGCTGCCCCATCGCCTCGTTTTTGTCAGCAATTTCCTGCTTGACATCCAGGCAATGGGTTTGAAAAACATTGCTTTCCGCATGTTCCGCAAGCTGGGTCAGCTCTTCATCCATGGCTTCCAACATGCCGTTGAACAGTTCGGAAAACTCATTGACTACTTTTTCCCGGCAAGTGTGAAGTAAATCAACATATCGAGGAAGAACACCGGGATAACTGGAAGGTTGTGACTGCATGCAAAATTCCTGTTAGCACTTGAATAGCAGCTGGGGTTGGCTGAATTTGTAAAGCAAAGCTGTTGAATACTAGATACGAGTTGTGAAGACTTATTAAATAAGAAGATTATAGCTCATGCAGGCAACAAAATTCAGAGGTTGTCTTTGAACAAACGTAAAGGATAGACGTATGTATTTACTGAATGATAGTGCATTAATTTTTAAGTATAGCACCAGCCTAGAAGGCCATAGCAACTAGACGGAGAAGTATTTTTACAAAGTCACCATTGCTTTTGCACTTTTTAAAAATCAATTGAATAGGGAATTTAAAAAGATTTGCTAAATTTCTCCCTTTGTATGCAGCGTCTTGATTTTATTGGCAGCTTCCTTGCGTAAGGTGCGGCGGATCTGGGCGGCACGGTGGCGTCTTTTTTCCAGGTCGGTTTCCAGTTCCAGAGGGGGAACAGGAATGGAGCGCCCCTGTTCGTCCTTGGCCACCATCGTGAAGTAGCAAGATGTGGTATGACGTTTGCTGCGGGAAGTGATATCTTCTGCAATAACCTTAATACCCACTTCCATGGATGTGCGTCCGGTATAATTGATATGGGCCTTGAAAGTCACCAGTTCTCCCACATGAATGGGTTCTTTGAAGAACACCATGTCCAGTGCGGCAGTCACCACATAGCTGCCGCAGTAGCGTGCGGCGCAGGCGTAAGCGACTTGATCGAGCAATTTCAGCAATGCGCCCCCGTGGACCTTGCCGGCAAAATTGGCCATGTCTGGCGTCATCAAAACTGTCATGTGCAAGCTTTTTTCTTGATTGGGCATAACAAATTCAGGAGTCAGTGATGAGTTATCGTTTCATCCGCTTTTTTGCAGAGTTGAGTATAGATGATGTGCCACTGGTAGGGGGGAAGAATGCTTCCTTGGGTGAAATGTACCGGCAGTTAACCCCTAAAGGCGTCAAAGTTCCCAATGGCTTTGCGATTACCGCCGAAGCTTATCGGTATGCCTTGGAAAAAGCTGGCGCCTGGGAAGCTTTGCATCAGGCATTGGATGGCCTTGATCCCACCAATGTGGAAGACTTGAAACGGCGAGGACGCCGGGCGCGGCAGATTGTGTATGAGGCCGGTTTGCCCGAGGAGTTGCGGGAAGAAATTCTTGCCGCTTACGCTGAGCTGGAGAAAGAATTCGGACCGGAATTGAGCGTGGCCGTGCGTTCCTCTGCCACCGCGGAAGATTTGCCTACCGCCAGCTTTGCCGGCCAGCAAGAGACTTTTCTCAATATCCGTGGCGGGGAGGCGCTTCTGGATGCAGTGCGCCGCTGTTTTGCCAGTCTGTTTACGGACCGCGCCATTCATTACCGGATCGACCAGGGATTCGATCACTTCAAAGTCGCTTTGTCCGTGGGCGTACAAAAAATGGTGCGTTCCGATCTTGCCGCCAGCGGGGTGATGTTTTCCCTGGATACAGAAACCGGCTTCCGGGATGTGGTGTTTATCACGGGCAGTTATGGTTTGGGGGAAAATGTGGTGCAGGGAGCAGTGGACCCGGATGAGTTTTATGTCTTCAAGCCCACTTTCAAGCAAGGTTACAGGGCGGTGCTGCGGCGGCGGTTAGGGTCGAAAAAGATCAAGATGATCTATGCCGAAGGGGGGCGCAATACCACTCGCAATGTGCCCACGCCCAAGGCGGACCAAGAGCGTTTTTGTATTAGTGACGACGATGTATTTGTCCTGGCGGACTATACCATCATTGTGGAGGATCACTATGGCCGGCCCATGGATCTGGAATGGGCGAAGGATGGCATTGATGGACAGATATATTTGGTCCAGGCCCGCCCGGAAACCGTCGCTTCCCAGAAACGGGCCCAGATTCTGGAAGAATATCGCTTGACTGGGACCGGTAAAGTATTGATTGAAGGCCGCGCCGTGGGGACCAAAATCGCTACGGGCAAGGTGCATGTCATCGAGGATGTCTCTCAACTCCATCAATTTCGTCCCGGCGAGGTTTTGGTGGCCGATACCACCACGCCGGATTGGGAACCGGTGATGAAAACCGCCGCCGCCATTGTCACCAACCGGGGCGGGCGGACTTGTCATGCGGCCATCGTTGCGAGGGAATTGGGCATTCCCGCCGTGGTGGGGACTGGCAATGTCACCGAGGTGCTGACAACCGGTCAATTGGTGACGGTTTCCTGCGCCGAGGGGGATGTGGGCCGGGTCTATGAAGGCGAGGTGCCATTTGAAGTCATCACCACGGATTTGTCCCAATTGCCCCGGCCGGATACGGAAATCATGATCAACCTGGGCAATCCCGACTTGGCGTTCCAAACTTCGTTTCTACCCAACGACGGCGTGGGTCTGGCGCGGATGGAATTTATCATCAACGAATATATCAAGGTCCATCCCATGGCCTTGGTACATCCCCACCGCGTCAAGGACGAAACAGAGCTCAAAATGATCGCCAAACTCACTCGCGGCTATGACGATCCGGAAGAATTTTTCGTCCGCACTTTGGCGGAAGGGGTGGGGACCATTGCCGCGGCTTTTTATCCCAAGCCGGTAGTGGTTCGGATGTCTGATTTCAAAACCAATGAATACGCCTCGCTTGTGGGGGGGCGCTGGTTCGAGCCGGAAGAAGCCAATCCCATGCTAGGCTTCCGTGGTGCTGCCCGTTATGCCCATCCCGCCTACGAGGAAGGCTTTGCCCTGGAATGCCAAGCCATGAAGCGGGTCCGGGAAATGATGGGGCTTACCAATGTGATTTTGATGCTGCCGTTCGTCCGCCGGGTGGAGGAAGCCAAGCGGGTGTTGTCGAAAATGGCGGAACTGGGACTGAAGCGGGGGGAAAAGGATCTGAAAATCTACTGCATGTGCGAAATCCCCAACAATGTCGTGTTGATTGACGACTTTGCCCAGCACTTTGATGGCTTTTCTATCGGCTCTAACGATTTAACCCAGTTGACGTTGGGGGTGGACCGGGATTCCGAACTGGTGGCGTTCGATTATGATGAACGTGACCCCGGGGTAAAGGCCATGATTATGCTGGCGATTGAAGGTTGCCGCCGCAATCAGGTGCATTCTGGATTATGCGGCCAAGCGCCGTCGGACTACCCGGAAATGGCGGAATATCTCGTGGAGTGTGGAATCGATTCCATCAGTTTGAATCCAGATACCCTGCTGCAAACCACCCGTTTAATTCTCGAAGTGGAAAAGCGGTTGGGCCGGAGGCCGAGAATCCAATGACCCCGATTTCACTCCCCCCCATCACTACTTTGACGCTGAATCCTGCGGTGGATGTGACCTATGAAATCGACCACTTGGTCAAAAACCAAAAGGTTCATTCCAAAACCAGCCGTTTCGATCCAGGTGGCAATGGCATCAACATCGGCCGGGCGCTCAAGCGGCTCCAAGTGCCAGCCAAGAACTTTTGCATACTGGCCGGTGAAACCGGGCAGTTCCTGGAACGCTTGCTGGCCCGGCATGTGGAAGATTTTGTGTATGTGCGGGTTGCCGGGGAGACCCGTATCAACGGCACGATTATCGAGCTGGACAGCCAATCTCAATATGAAGTCAGCGGTATAGGCCCGCCGCTTGTGTCCGACGACTTACAACGCTTGTCACAGCAGTTCGTTGAAACTACCGCCGATGGTTATGGGGTTGTGACCGGCTCGATTCCCCAAGGGGTGCCGGAAGACATCTATGCCTTGCTGATTCATCAAATCCGCGCGGCTGGCGGACGGCCGATACTTGATGCCCATCGTGGGCTATTACGCAAAGGGATAGAAGCGAAACCGTTTCTGGTCAAGCCCAATCGATATGAACTGGAACAGCTGACCGGCAAATCACTGGAAAACATCGAGACGGTGGTGGCGGAAGCGCGCAGGCTGCACGCCGAGGGTATCGACTATGTCTGTGTTTCCCTGGGTAGGGAGGGCGCGGTTTTGGTGGGGGATGACATTGCCCTACACGCGCTTCCCCCAAGCGTTCCGGTGCGCTCCAGCGTGGGAGCAGGCGATTCCATGGTGGCTGGGTTGGTGGCGGGATTTGCCCAAGGTTTACCCGTAGAAGAGACACTGCGCTTGGCAGTGGCCTGCAGTGCTGGTACGGTAAAGCATCCGGGGACGGAATTATTTTTTGCAGAAGAATTGGCGGCGTTGAAATCAGAAATTCACATCCGGACGCTAGACATCCTGTTTGAATAGATTTGCAGGTACAAAAACGATGTCTAGAACCTCAGGGCGCTTATGAATTATTTTTCAGAATGTCGGCCAAGATTGCCCGTTGCCTCTGAGGATGGGGAAAGCCCATTGTCGTTGACTTGTGCGGACGATAATCCCCAAAAACGTCTCCTGTTGGGTTATCCCATTAACTTCAATCCCCCGCCGAAGGCTTTTTTCAGATGGCGCGAACACCTGTGGAACAAGGGGGTCGGAAGATTTGCCTGGAATAATGGGGGCAATCCCTATCAGCCGGCGCCAGTTTCCTATAATAGCCACGAATTTGAGCGGGAATTGATAGAGCGATTTGGCAAAATTTACCGGTTCCCCGCAGGTCGGCTATGGGGATTTTTATCCAACAGCGGCACCGACAGCAACATGCAAGGCATGTATATGGGGCGGACGCTGCTCAAGGGCAGGACGGGACGTTTGCCCAAGTGTTATTTCACCCGCGAAGCGCATTATTCGATTCAAATTCTAACGGATCAATTAGGTCTGGAACGCGTGTTTGTCGATACCTTGCCTGACGCCAGCCTGGACCCCCAAGACCTGGCCCGGAAAATTGCCGCGCATCGCAAAGACCCTGTGTTGGTGGTGGCAACGGTAGGCACTACTTTCAAGGGCGGCATCGACAGGATTGAGGCGATTCAAGCGGTGGTGCGGGAGTATCCCGCCTATGTCCACGTAGATGCCGCATTGTTTGGAGGTTATTTGCCGCATACCCTCTTTGCCCCGGCCATCCACTATTCCGAAGGCAGTGGTTGCAGGCCCCGTTATGATTCCCTGGCGGTTTCCTGTCATAAATTCTTCGGTTTTCACTCGCCGGCCGGGTTATTCATTACCACCCAAGCGACATTCGATGAATTTAATGCGCTTTTCAGCCGCATCCACAGTCCCGAATATATCGGTCATGTGCCCGGTACCATTGCCTGCTCGCGGGATGCGGTAAAACCGGCAGAGTTTTTTTATTACGCCAGTCCCGAAGATTTTGCGCGTCAAGCTGAAGATGTCAAAGCCATGCTGGATAATACCCAGTATTTTCTAAAGGCGTTGCAAGCTCACTTCACCCATCTCTTGCCCAGACGGGTTTGCGAGGCTTCCAATATTATTTTTTTCAAGCAACCCGCCCCGTGGATAGTCAAAAAATATTCCCTGGCGACCATGAAGCTGGAGGGCGTGGATTTTGCCCATGTGGTAGTCATGCCCCATGTCACGCAATCTGTCATAGACGAATTTTTATCGGATTTGGAGCGTTCCCATGGCTGATTTCGACGCCAGGCGAATCGGAGTATTAGAAAAGGCCGAACATTATATTTACATGACGGCGGGTTATATCCTGGTCGTTGCTGCGGCGGGACTGCTGGCAATGGCAGTAGTAGAAATGGTAAAGCTGCTTCTCGACGGCCACTTTACCGAAGCAATCGTTCAACTTCTGGATCGGGTCCTCCTCGCATTGATGTTGGCAGAGATTATATATACCTTGGGTCAAATTGCCCGGACCCAGAAATTACAGGTGGCGCCCTTCCTTATTGTGGGTATTATTGCCGCCATTCGCCGCATGCTGATTATTACTGCCGAAAGTGCCGGTAATGTCGATCTTACCGATCCGGGGTTTCAGGCCATTTTGGTGGAACTGGGCCTGCTTGCCGTGATTATTTTCCTGCTCACCGGCGCCATGCGTTTAATGCATGGGTGTGAAGATTGAATTCAAACCAAACTATAGCGTTGTTTCAGATTTATTGGATAGTGGGGTAATGGCTTCTCGGCACAGGATTCTGGTGATTGATGACGATCCCCATATCGGTGCCTTGCTGCAGGATTATCTGGGCCGTTATGACTTTCAGGTAACCCACGTCGCCCGTGGCCACGAAGGGGTTGAATGCCTGCAAAAAGAACTCATGCATTTGGTTGTGCTGGATATACGCCTGCCGGATGAAGACGGTTTCGCATTGCTCAAAAGCATACGGCAACGATGGGACATACCGGTCATTATGTTGACGGGGTTGCAGGAAGAAACTGACCGTGTCGTAGGGTTGGAGCTGGGGGCGGATGATTATCTCACCAAGCCCTTCAGCCCCCGTGAACTCCTGGCGCGAATCCGGGCAGTGCTACGGAGAAGTGGCAAGCCAGTCCGGTCGCGAGGGCGGATTTATCATTTCGAAAGTCACCGTTTGGATGTAGACAAAAGGACTGTCACCTTGGCTGACGGCAAAACCTTGAAACTGACCGCCAGCGAATTCCGTTTGTTGAAGATATTTCTCGACTCTCCGGGCAGGTTGTTTGACCGGGAAACCCTGCTTGAGCTTTGCCATCCTTATGGTGAAGAAGTTTATGATCGAAGTATCGATGTTCAGATCCTCCGCCTGCGGCGTAAATTAGAGCAGGATCCAGCCCATCCTCAATTGATTGTGACCGAGCGGGGAGCCGGTTATCGTTTTGCCGCTGACGTAGAAAAAGTGGAGGCCAGTCACCCCCAATGATTCAATGCTTTCCTGGCGCCAGCGGTACGCCCCGGCGTTCCCAGGTGATATAAGCTTCCAGAGCGATCATCTCGTCACTATCCAGGGGCAATGGTTTGCCTTGCAGCGGGTTTTTCAGACACCAGTTGATCATCTCCCGCAAGGTAGCGACCTTGCCCAGTTGCTTTTGGAATTTGGGATAACTTTCTGGGTGGGTGTTGGCGCCATTGGGGTGGCATTGGTCACAGGAAACCTTGTTACTGCCCAAGGTGGCGTGGAATAATTTTTCGCCTTTTTCCATCACCTTCATATACTCAGCCCGCCAGCGTTTGAGATCTTCTTCCGTGAATTCATCGCCATACGCTGTGGGCGCTAGGATCAAGACAGTCAAAACCGGTAACCAGCATTTGAGAGATGTCATTTTAGGGCCTCCTTCAATAGTGAAATTGGGGTGGAATGCGTTTATCCGGGTCTTGATATTTCAGGTCTACCGGGTGCTCTAGCTTAAAGTCGAATGCCACGGTACGGTTTTCGTTCATCCACAGTTGGTAATGGTTGGTGATGGCGCCGCTGTCCATGTCGAGAATATCCCAGCCGGTGCCGTCCCTTTCATGAAATGGATCGGCGCGGTTCATGAACACTGTCAACTTGGGAACCTGATTGGGTTTTTGCACATAACTGACCGGATAGGGCCAGGGCCAGGCGGTGGCCATCATGGCGTAAAAAGTGATATTGCCAATTTGGTTATAGAGTACCTGGTGAACGTGGCCGTGGAGAACGGTAACCCGCTGGAAACGCTGCAGCAGTTTTTGCACTTTTTCCGCATCATCGGTCCAGAAATTCCAGGGTTTGAAGATCTTGTACAAGGGCGAGTGCGACAACACTACAATTGGCATGCTGGCATCATACTTGGCCAGGTCCTGTTTGAGCCATTGCAGTTGGGACTCGCCCACCATGAAAGGCGAGCCTTGGGGATTGTCGAGGCGGGCCATATTCAGCATCCGTTCCATCGGCGTTTTCCAGCGCTTGATCCAGTCCTCATAGGTAAGGATGCTGTTGAGTACCACGAAATGCACGCCTTTGTGGTCAAAGCTGTAATGTAGGGGACTGATTTTGTCTTCCCAAAATTCACCCATGTCGAGATAAAAATCATGCTCGCCGGTCACCCAATGGACAGGCGGGCGAAGGGCGGACATTAATTCCAGCCCGTGGTCCAGTTCTTCCCGTTTGCCCAGTTGAGCCAAGTCGCCGCCGTAGATGACAAAATCGGGCCTGGGAGACATCAGGTTGACTTCCATGATGGCTTTGCGCAGTCCCTGGTCGAAGTTGCGGGTGAACTGATTGCCTTTGATATGGGTAAGATGAGAGTCAGAAATATAGGCGAAGGTAAATGATTCGTGCTCGACTGATGGCTTCTTCCCCATGCCCCAGCTAATTTCCACCAAACTGAAGGGGAGAGTGGCAGCCGCTCCTGCGGCAGCCATCTGTTTGAGGAACTGTCTGCGATTGACTGGCATGGTGATTACCTCGTGTTAGCTTGCAGTTTGGCGAAACGGCTGCTGGTAAGCGATTTCATGAACGTTACCAGATCGGATTTTTCCTGGGGTGTGAGATTCAGCGGTCGGATGCCGCCATCCAGCATGGGATTGTCGCGCCCTCCTTTGTCATAAAAATCCACGACTTCTTCGAGGGTCTTGAGGCTGCCATCGTGCATATAGGGCGCGGTGAGCGCAATATTGCGCAGCGTCGAAGTTTTGAATTGGCCGATATCCTGGGTATCTCCGGTCACGATGAAGCGCCCCAACTCTGATATTTCCACTTGGGTCAGCACCGTTTCATCTACCTCTTTGCCGGCCTGTTTCGCTTGGCGGAAAGTGGCAATGATTTCCGGCAGGCGGGCTTCGATTTTGTCAAAACCGACACCCAAATTGTGAAATTGATTATCGGTAAATAGCGCGGTGGATGCTTCAATGACGTGACAGCTAACGCAGCGTCCTTTATCCCGGAAAACCGCCAAACCCCGGATCGCAGCAGCCGACAGCGCCTTTTTATCGCCTCCGAATTGATACCGGTCGAAAGGGCTGTCGCCAGCCACCACCGTGCGTTCGAAACTGGCAATGGCCTGGGCCATGTGGTCAATGGTAATGCGATCTAGCGCCAAGCCAAAAGCCTGGCGGAACTGATTGCGGTAGTTAGGATCGGTGCGGACGATTTGGACGATGGGGTCGTGGCTTTTCAATCCATGTTCAATGGGATTGATGAAAGGATCCTTGCTTTGAGCTTCAAGGCTGGGACGACGGCCGTCCCAGAATTGCAGCTTGTAATAGGCGGCATTGATGACCGTGGGCGCATTACGGGTTCCTTTTTGGCCGCCAATGCCTTCAGAAACCGGCAGCCCGTCTTGAAACGCCAGCTCTGGTTTATGGCAATGGGCACAACTGATCGTGCCATCGGCGCTGAACCGCTTGTCTTCGAACAGTAACTTACCGAGACGGGCTTTTTCTATCGTCAGGGGATTGTCTGCCGGTACCGGGACGGGTGGCAAGCCGAGCAAGGTTTTTCCCTGGGGCAGGGTGATTTCCTCCGCGCACGCGACAGATAGACCGAATGCCAAGGTGGACATTACCAGAGCTGGAGTTTTCATGCTGTTTCCTATCGGTGATAAATATAAAGCGTGACTTCAAATCCCAAACGCAGGTCGTTAAAACTAGGTTTTTCCCAAATCATGGTTTTTTCTCCAAATTCCCGTTTCTGACAGAAAGGAGAATAATCCCAAAGTGTTACTGGAAAATTTCAAATTGGGCTGGAAATGTTACCAACGGTAACAATTAACCCGAATATTTCACCAGCCGACTTCGGGCCTTCAAGTAATTAATTGAGATGGTAAAAGGAAATTTTTCAATTTAATCTTATTCACGAAGTACAATTTGCACCTGGCCCGAATTCTATCCCGGCCCTGGCTTGTCCAGGCACGCCTGGACTTGGGTTTCCCTCAAGCCATAGCTACGGCTATGCCTTTCAGTCCAACCCGGCGTCCAGCCGCACCTGTCCTGCGCCATCATCCGGGATGCTGGTGAAATATTCGGGTTAAGGCATTGCTGAATAATTCAGCGTTGCTTATAGAACGATGTTGGGCGCGGCTGATTACTGGATTTTGTTTTTTTGCCGGGAATTGCCGGAAATAGTGGATGGGCAAGTCGGGAACAGGATTTTGATGGTGCAGCCACGGCCGGGCTGGCTTGTCACTTCAATCTGTCCATTATGATTGCGAACGATCCGGTCTACCATGGCCAAGCCCAGACCGGTACCGCCTTCCTTAACCCGGCTGCTGAAAAAAGGTTCAAAAATCAGCGGCAGGTGCTCCGGCGGGATGCCGCAGCCGCTGTCGGTGATCTGGATCTCAATTCTATCCGGAGCGGCAAATTGCAGCGTGATAGTTAGACACCCTTCATTGCCCATGGCGTGAATGGCGTTTTGGCAAAGATTCATCAACATTTGTTGCAGCTGGGCAGGATCACCGGCCATCGTGGTTGCCGGTGGCAAGTGATTTTCAAAACGCACCTGAATACCCGGGGGCGCCAAAGGCTGTAAAAGCTTCAATGTTTCTTCGGTTACAGTTGTTATATTGACAGGTTGCAGACGGCTTTTTTGTGGGCGGGCAAAGTTCAACAGCCTTTCCACCAGGGTTTGCCCCTGAACAATAATGGTTTGAATTTGCCGTAATGGCTTGTGGGCTGGATGATCTGGAGAAACATCTTCTTCGGCCATTTCCCCGTAGCCGCGCAGGGCGCCTAGCAGGTTGTTGAAATCGTGGGCAATGCCGCTGGCAAAGGTTCCCAGTGCTTCCATTTTCTGGGCTTGCAGAACCTGGCGCTCGAGCTTGGTTTTTTCCTGTTCTGCCTCAAGCCGGCGCTGCATTTCGGCTTTCAAATCCCGGTGGGTTTGTCTCAGTTGTTGCAGGGAACGGTATAAACGTGCTTGCAGAACCAACAAGCCGATAAGGAAACCGGCGGCGGCTAAAAATAATACAAGACGAAACCCAGTGGCGCGGTTTTCCAATTTGGCTAGTTGGGATTGATGGCGTTTCTCCAATTGGAGGGCGACTGTATAAACGGGCAGATCCAGTAACTGTTGCAAGTCTTTTTCCAGCCCTGGCAAGACTCGGATAATTAATCGGCTGTGGGCGCCCAAATGCATTACCGTGGGCTGGCGGCTGAGACTTTCCAGTTTTTGGAGTTGTTTTTGCAAGGCTTGCCGGTGGCGGTCATGGGGATGGCGGATAAAACGCAACATGGCAGCGCCCACGGCATCGGCGGCGGTGGCGGTTTTCTCTGTTTGATTAGCTAACGTCTCCTGGAGTTTCAAAAAATACGAGAGCGAGTTGCGTAACAGCGCGATACTGGATTTGTAATCTTCGAGGTGCTGACTTTTTTGGTCGAGCAAGTTGCTGAGCCTGGAAATCAATGGTTTGAGCGGGGAATGACCGGCATGATTTTGTAGTTCCGCCAAAGCCTGGCGGCAAGTGGTCATGGCTTGATTGAGAGAGTCATAATGGAGCAAGCTGCCGGTGCGCACTAACAGCACATTGCGGTTCAATTCCGTATCGCGCAATTGCAGGCTGCGGATGGCGGCTGCCGCCCGGGCCGCGGAAGTGACTTCCAGTGCCGCTGACTGATAAAGCAGGGTCAAGGGAATGGCCACCAGAACGAATATCAGCGTTAATTTGGAGGTGCTCATTTTCCCTTCACTGGCTGGCCGAGGTAAGTGCCGGTTAGGGTATGGAGGAAAGCGACAATCGCGTTAATATCCTCTTGGGGCAACTGAACCCCTAGTTGATACTCGCCCATGATAGCGACGGCTTTCTTCAGGGTAGTGACTTTGCCGTTGTGGAAATAGGGCGCGGTCACGGCGACGTTCCGTAGGCTGGGGACGCGGAAGACATAACGGTCACGCTCGCGGCCCGTTACCGCGAAGCGGCCGGGATCGTCGCCTTTGAAATCACGGAATACCCCCAGTTTTTGGAACAAGTTGCCGCCAATGTTGATGCCTTGATGACATGCGGCGCAGCCATAGGATTTGAATTTTTCGTACCCCGCGATTTGCTGCGCGGTCATGGCGTTAGAGTCTCCGCGCAGGTAACGGTCGAAAGGGGCGTCGGGCGTGATCAATGACAATTCGAAGGCAATCAGCGCATCCAACACGTTTTGCCGTTGTATGCCGTCGGAATAGAGCTCAGAGAATTGGCCGGCATAGTCCCTATCCGCCTCAAGCCTTGCTAGCAACTGAGGCCATTTTGCCTTCATGTCATGTTGTAGCGCCCGTTGTGCTTGCGCCTGCAACGTGGGAACGTCGCCATGCCAGTGATAGCGGAAATTGAAACGGACATTGAAAACCGTTGGCGTATTGTGTGGGTACGGGGTTGAAGCAAGGATGGGTAAAGGGCGATTATCGTCACCGCCTTTAGCCAATGCGTGGCAGCTGGCGCAGCTTAGGCTCCCATCTCCACTCAGACGGGGATCGTGAAATAGTTTTCTGCCCAAGGCAACTTTTGCCGGAGGTTGGAAGTGTTTCCGGGGCAGCGGGAGGATGGGTTCGGCCGCCTCAGGACTGCCAATGATGAACCAGAGGCAAGAATAAAGCGCGATTTTCCATTTCGGCATCGGTGGCATGGGTAGTTTCTAACGAAAGCTAAAGTAGGCTGCCAGTAGTTTTCGGCTGCTTTTGAGGCATATAACCCAATTATGCGCGATTTGGCGTGAAGGATCATGGATGATATTGGGGTCATTTTTATAAGAATATGATTTTAAAGGCAAATATATTCTGGCATCAGGATTGCAATAAGGTGTTTGTCCCTTTTTGAACAGGGCAAATTTTTTGTTTAATCCATAATGTTTAGGAGTCATCGATGAAATACCCTATTTCCATGATTTGGTTGCTGGCGGTATTAGTGGCCGGGGTGTCCATGCCGACGCAGGCCGGGGGGCGCTACCAGGATCCACCGCAATTCATAAATGAAGTCGTGGCGAAAGCCCAAGAAGCATTGAATGCCATCAATAAAGAGGATTACGAGACGGCGATGTCTGCTTTGTCCGAGGCGAGAAGTTTGGCCAAGGAATCCAATAAGATGAAAACCACCGCGCCCATGCAAGTTGCCAGTGGAGATCTGCGCATGGCAAAATCCGCGCTGCGTAAGAATGAACCTGACAAGGCAAAGCTGGAGGAAGTGATCCCTTATCTGACCAAGGTGATTGAGTCATATCAATAATTCTTTAAATCCTTGTATTAATAGACAATTGCGCCATTTAACCACCTCGCTCATTCGTTTCAGATGATTTGGAAAGGGACTAAATGCGGCCAGGGACTGGCCATTGGGGTTTTTTGTTCATTGGCGCAAAGTGTATTGGCCACCCCGCCGGTGGTGCTGGAGGAAATGGAAGTCGTTGGCCGGGCGACGGATTTGACAGGCATTTCCCGTTCCGCCTCGCAGGGTTTTGTTGGGCAGCCTGAATTTGAATTCCGCCCCTGGTTGCGGGTAGGGGAACTGCTGGAAGTGGTGCCGGGGATGATTGCCACCCAGCACAGCGGCGCGGGCAAGGCCAATCAATATTTTCTGCGGGGTTTTAATCTCGACCACGGCACGGATTTCGCCGCCTTTTTGGACGGGGTACCTTTGAATGTGCCAAGCCATGGTCACGGCCAGGGCTATTTGGATCTCAACCCCTTGATTCCGGAACTGATCGATTACATCGAATATGGCAAAGGCCCCTATTATTCGGACGTAGGAGATTTTTCCTCCGCCGGTTACGCCCGCTTTCACACGGTTTCCCGCCTGGAAAAAGGCTTTGTCAGCCAGACTTTCGGCCAGGATAATTTTTACCGCACGGTGGCCGCCGATTCGGTTGATGTTGGCCTTCACACTTTTTTGGCGGGGGGAGAAGCCAGTTTCTATGATGGTCCGTGGCAAGAGTCCATGGACATGCGGCGCTTCAAAGGCTTGCTGAAATGGAGCTTTGAAGGCAATGGCCAAGGGTTTGCCGTTACCGCCAACGGTTATTACAACGACTGGACCGCCACCGATCAAATCCCCCAGCGTGCCGTCAAGGCGGGTTTGCTTTCCCGCCTGGGTACCATTGACCCCAGCGACGGCGGCCAGATTCACCGCTTTGCCTTGACGTTCAATGGCTGGAAGGATTCCCGATGGGGCAATACCCAATTGACCCTGTATGGCTATTATTCGGATTTGCGGCTATATTCCAATTTTACTTTCTTTCTCGACGACCCAATCCACGGCGATCAAATTTTCCAAAAAGACCGCCGTCTGGTAGCGGGCGGGACGTTCAACCATCACTGGCATTGGCAGTGGCGGGGGGTTGACAGCGGATTCAATCTGGGCGCCCAGGTGCGCCATGACTTTATCCCCAAGGTAGCGCTTTACCATACCCAGCGGCGGCGGATTATCAATCCGGTGAGAATTGACCGGGTGGATGAAACCAACGTGGGGCTGTATTTGGAGAATACCACTCAATGGCACGAGAAAGTGCGGACCACGGCAGGCGTGCGAGGGGACCTGCTGTTCTTTCGGGTTGAGGGCCGTTTCGCCGGCATCAATTCCGGCGACGCCTCCGATGCCATCGTCAGCCCCAAGTTTGGAATTGTGCTGGGGCCCTGGTATGACACAGAGCTGTATTTTAATTATGGCATGGGTTTCCACAGCAACGATGTGCGGGGCGCTAAGACCCGCATCGATCCTATCACCGGCGAGTCTGTCAAGCCTGTGGATCCCCTGGTGCGTTCCCGAGGTTTCGAGGTGGGACTGCGCACAACCTGGCTGCCGGGGTTGACTTCCACGCTGGCGCTGTGGCAACTGCGTCTGGATTCGGAGCTGGTATTCGTGGGAGATGCCGGCACCACTGAGCCCAGCGGTAATAGCAAGCGCTACGGAGTCGAATGGAGCAATTATTATCAGCCCCTGGACTGGCTGACCCTGGATTTCGATTTAGCCTTGACCAAGGCCCGGTTTGAAAACAGCGGCGGAGAGCATGTTCCTAATTCAGTGGGACGCGTGATTACCGGTGGCGTGACGGTGGATCTGCCCAACGGGCTTTTCGGTTCCGCGCGGGTCTGCCACTTCGGCGCCGTCCCCTTGAATGAAAAAGGTACCGTGGAGGCGGGCAGCACCACCTTGCTCAATTTGGGATTGGGTTGGCGCTGGCGCGACCGGTTGCGGGTGGAGCTGAATATCCTCAATGTCACCGATAGCAAGGATAACGATATCGCCTATTTCTATGCTTCCCGCTTGCCCGGCGAACCTGC
Organism: Methylothermaceae bacteria B42; assembly: GCA_001566965.1. Classification (NCBI taxonomy): domain Bacteria; kingdom Pseudomonadati; phylum Pseudomonadota; class Gammaproteobacteria; order Methylococcales; family Methylothermaceae; species Methylothermaceae bacteria B42. The sequence goes on from LSNW01000034.1 coordinate 45,292, forward strand.
CCAGGGCGTGGAAGACGTCCATTTTCATCCCGTTCTGCCCCGCCAGTTCCGGGGCACCCTCCGGGTGTTTTTCTGAAATTGCGGGAATTGTGTCGTATGCCCGGTTAATACGGCAAATCCCGCACTTTCAAAGACTTGCCCGCCTGTAGGCCGCATGATTGCGATGCCAAATCTGGCACGTTTTTGGCACCTAAATCCATTAAGAAAACCAGAATCAGGAGCCTGTTCATGCGAAAAAGTCTTTTGACGGGTGTGTTGATACTGTTTTCCCAGGCGGTTTGGAGCCACGCGATTTTGGTGGAGGCCGAGCCGGGAGACAACCAACATCTGGCCAAACCGCCCAAACAGATCAAACTGCGTTTTGATGCCGCCATCGGCAAGCGTTATCTGGCGCTGGCGGTGATTGATAAGGATCGCCACCGGGTCGACGCGGGAGATGCTTCCCGCGATTTCCTTGATCCCAGCATTGTCACCGCAACCCTGGCGTCACCGTTGCGTCCAGGCGAATATCTGGTGCGTTACCGGGTGCAGTCGGCCGATGGCCATATCGTGACCGGGCGTTATCGTTTTATTGTAGGAGAACAGCCATGACAGTATTACACAGGTGGTTATTGCTTGCTTTGTTGCTTCCATTGACAGGCCATGCGGCGCCGCCCAAAGGCAGCGGCGGGGCGGACTGCATGGCGACGAGCGGTTTCTATATTGTGCATTTCAATGCCTTTCAACCCGGTGTCAATAAAGACAAAGATTCCGGTAATCAACGCAAGCGGGATTTTCAGCCCTACTGCAGGGAACTGCCGCAAACCGGCAAAACCTATTTTGGCATTGATTTCATCGACCGGGATGTGCGCAAGATGCCCATTGTCATGCGGGTGGTGGAGGAGAAGACCAGCGATAACAATGATCAAAACAATATCACCCGTACTTTGGTGAAAACCCCGGCGCGGATCTATAGCAACGGCGTGGCGGAATTGGCGGTGGATTTCGACAAGCCAGGAAATTACGCCTTGCTGATCCAATTTGGCGAGGAACCGGGATTTGGCGATGATATTCTCCGGATTCCGCTGCAAGTCGCCACCAATAATGTGCAGATTCCTTTCCTGGCTTACGCTGCGGTGGGCGCGGGCGGCATATTCTTCGCCATGATGTGGTTTTTCCTGCTGATGGCGTTTCGTGGCGGGAAATTGGAACTGGAAAGAAAGGCGTGAGCAGCCAGGCTGCTTCCCGTTGGCTAACAGGGAAGCGTGCAAGAACCAAGACCAGGATGCATGGGCGGCGGTTATGGGTTCAAATTCATATTTGGATCGCCTTGTCCCTGGGTTGGCTCATAGCCTTGGTGGGCATGAGTGGCAGTGTATTGATCTACAAGGCGGAGCTGGATCAGCTTTTCCATCCCTCAGGTCAACCGCCGTCACGTTCTGGCCCACCGGTGGAAATCAGCCGGATCATGGCGGTGGCTTATTCCCTGTTTTCGAAGGACTCTGGCAGTTGGTCGCTGACTTTTCCACAAGAGACAGGCGAACCGTATCGGGTGACTTATTTCAACAATGATCTGACCCTGGATGCGGCAGAACCGGTGGACATCTGGATTGATCCTTATCAGCCCAGATTGTTGCGCCTGGAGCAGGCGGGTGGCCGCTGGCTGGAGGATTGGCTCTACCGGTTTCATTCGACCTTGCTATTGGGCGGCCAGGGAAAAGGCTGGATTGCTGTCTTAGGTGGCGTGTTTGGCATTTCGGTGATCAGCGGCCTGTATTTGTGGTGGCCCTGGCGAAAGGCGAAGTTCCGCGGGAAACTATTGGATTTTCATCATTGGGGCGGGATGCTTAGCGCGCCGGTATTGCTTTTTAGTATTGCCACAGGCCTGTATTTGGCGATTCCCCCGCAGTGGGTGCCCTGGTTGCACGAAGAGAAAACAACGGTTCAACAGGATTCAAGCCAAAGTCCTTATGCCGGCAAACGCCTGCCATTGTCAGTGGAAACCATCATAGACAGGACCTTGGCAGTTTTCCCTGGGAGCCAACCGAGGCGCTTGTCCTTTCCTGAAAATCTGGATGATTTTTATCTGCTGGAACTATATTGGCCAGGCTATGCCGATACCCCAAAGGGCTGGGTAAAGGTAGCGGTGGACGCCTATCTCGGGAGGGTGATTTCCTATCAATTACCGCCCCATCAAGGAGTCCGGTCGTGGCTGGAACAATGGATCTATTTACTGCACAATGGTTCGGCCATGGGCTCCTTGGGCAGGGTGGTGTTATGTCTTGGCGGATTGTTTCCCAGTCTATTGATGGTGACAGGCACTTTAACCTGGTGGCGCCGCTATCAGCGCCGGAAAAAAAGGCGCTATGAGTTATTACCTGGCTAAGCTGGTAATCAGTGCGATTTTAATTGTTATCATCTCGGAAATTGCCAAGCGCCATGCGTTGATCGGGGCGGTTTTGGCATCCGTGCCCCTGGTATCAGTCATCGCCATGATATGGATCTATTGGGAAACCCACGATACACAGCGGATCATCGCATTCTCCCACGAGATTATGAAATTGATGCTGCCATCATTGGTGCTTTTCCTGCTGCTGCCGGAACTACTGGAAAGAAAGGCAGGGTTCTACTTGAGTTTGGGGTTGTCGATCGCCGCTACTGCCGCTGCTTATGGTCTGACAATCTTTTTGCTTAGAAAAACGTTTTCTTGAACCAGGACCACGTTATTTAAATACCTAAAGGATTGAATGGAGGGGCAGGGGGTCTGCTTCGGCTTGAATAGATGACGGAGACCTGTGTTTTGAACCTATCCTACTTGCAGACTGAATTGGATAAGCAGACAATGGCAACTATTACCTGGGGGCAGTTTTTGCATTTTTTTACGATGTAGGAGGTGGTAATGATGAAAGGTTTGTTTGGTTCCATTGCGTTAAGTAAGTTTAATGGATGGCAGGTTACTGGCTTTCTGATCCTTTGTGCTTTCTTCTCGGCTAACGCCAATGCTGTGTTATTCAAAAAAGGCGATGTGGTGATGGGGGAATGCGGGGATATCTATCAAAAAGGCACAATTAAAGCCATCAAACCCAATGGCTATGTGCTCAGTTTTGATCCCAAGGAAGCCAGGCCGCTGAAATGCGTGCCCTATGTCTGGAAAGATGGATTTTTGCATCGTTATAAACCAACCCAATCTTTCGCCATTAAAGGCCACGGCGGCTTTTTATGGATTCGCGAAGCCCATCCTGACTTGAAATTCCAGCGGGGAGAGGAAGTTGGTTTTGATTTCCGGGTCGAGCGCAAGGCGTTGCCGGATAAAAAATACAAGCTGATGGGCGTGATCCGGGATATCACTTCCGATGGTTTGATTGCCATAGAAATCACCGGCGGCGATCCCAAAGGCCGGGAAGAATTTGAAAAGCGTATCGGAAGAAATTATATGAAACTGGAAGACCACGACATGTTTCATGGGGAAAAGGTTAGGCGATTGGGTTTTAATGACAAATGAATACAACAAACAAGGTTCTCTCCTGGAATACGAGAGCACTACAGACTATTGCCTGCGCGGCTCTGGCTTTTTCTTGTATTGATTTTTCTTGGGCGGACGCCGTGATTGGCGTATTTTCGGATAAGACAATCCATCAGCCGGGAACCCAACCCCCTGGCCTTTGGGTGGCGGGACAGGGGGATCAAAAGACCATGCTGGTCGATGTCCATGTGGGATTAATCGCGCCAGATGGCACGGTCTATGAGTATCCTGATTGGAATAGGGATTTGAAGCCGTGGTTGCCCTCTTTTACACTACCTTCTAGGGCAAAAGTCTCACCTATAAAATTAACTGATCTACGGAATTTCCCAGCCCCTCTAACCCCGGGGCGCTGGCAAGTGGCTGCGGCATTGACTGAACCGGGGACACTGAAACTTATCTCTCTGGCCACCCAGCCCCTGTTAGTAACAGGAACGAAAGCAACCGATGCGGCTGGCGATAGACTGCGATTTGGGGTCTTGAGTCTGTCGGAATTTAATAGCCATGCTGGATCGAGAGAAAGGGCCGGGAACGGGACAATGAGTTCCAGAGTGGCCTCGGGTTCTTTTATGGAGTTGTGTGCAGATGAAAATTTGGGGAATTTGCCAGACGACCTCACTGATTTTTCCCTGGATGGTCAACCTGTGGATGAATGCCGCATACAGATCTCAGAAAAACCCGGCAGCGGCCCAGACCTTCCAACGCCGAGTGCCAGTTGTTCCACAAGTTTGCCACTTGATGCAGGTGATCCACTTGTTGTGACTTCAGATCAAGGTGTTTCCCTTCCCGTACCCCGAATACAGCCACGGATTTCTGATAAAGTTGAAAGAAAACAAAGGCCAGGTGTTTCAGAGGCCAGCGACTTTTTATATCAAGCCCTGATGCCAGATAATTTCTTCCTGTCCAAGGCGGTTTATACCTTTTCTGGTCAGGGAGGAAGTCAGATTGGCCCATTTTCTGCGTCATTGAAGGCACCGGCCTCTCTGCAACTGGTTTCGCCTGATTTGAGCGCAAACTCCGCTGTGCTTGATCCTAATTCGGCAATGACTATACAGTGGAACGGAAATGACGGTCAGGGGATTGTCAATGTTTCATTGGTGGCTAGTAAAACCGAAATAGACGGTGATATTCCAGATACAGGAGGGCGGGTAGTTCGGTCGCCACGGGGGAGAGGCATTACCACCAAGATAACCACCCGCATCGTCCATTGCCGGTTTGCCGATGATGGGGAAGGCAGGGTTCCAGAAAATCTTATCAAGCAGTTAACGGATGGACTGGATAATGCTTTGTCCATGCCAATCGTCATGACGGTCTTCAGAAGTCAAACGGCATTTTTTAATACTGACCGTAATGATCTGGATGTTGGAATATTTTCTATTAATTCTGGCGTAAGCGGGTCATTGTCATTGCAATAACCTGTGGTGTGTTCGGAAATTTCAGGATGAAAATAATTGCCGGGGTTTTATATCAACAGATAAAGAAGATATTTACTATGCTTGGCAATAGGAATTATGGATTAGTGGGGTTTCCACATGAATGCCAAGCAGCCTTGCTTTACTCAGTTACATATTGATACAGCCCGTTTTGCCAGTGATGATTTCAATCTTTTCCATGATCCTGTCAAATGGCGAAGACTAAAGAATAATCCTTTCGAAGGTCCTATTGTATTGGGATTCCAGACCGAATGTTGGTTGGCTGAAGCGCTGCGGGAAATACAAGAAAGTTATACCAATCCCCAATTAATTCGTGAATTGCGTTGTAGTAATTTTCAGATCAATTTTGCCGGGGCGCTCAAACCCGGCCAATCCTTTAAGCTAATCGTCAAAAAACCCAAGTGGGACCATGACAAGGGAATACTGAGCTATCGGGTCATGATCAAAAATGAGAATGGAATCGTATTAATGGGATATCACCGTCTTTCCCGCCAAGCGCTTACTTTGGGGAAAGAGGATTTAACGTTAATACCAAATCTGGACTCGTGCGTGGATCGGAAACCGGTGACAGGCACACCGTATTTTCTCAAGCGAAAATACATGATGACTGCCAATGCAAAAAATTTTCTGCTTGGGTCACTGGTGGATCCAAGCCATTATTTTGATGAATTGGAAAATAAAGTGATATTTCCGGAGCTATTTCCCGTGAGTTATATTTCTTGCGCATTATTGGAACGCGCCCATACGCGTGGCCACGACTTTGAAACAGATCCTATGGTATATACCCAACACCACATTTCCCTGGATCGGGTTCTGACCGAAAACCTAAAAAGTAATGACATCCTTAATATATTGGTAGCCCCGGAAGATAGTAATCCAGAGGATGAGATGCAAACCAATAGCCAACAGGAAAAATACCATTGTTTTGGAATAGTAGATGGCCAAGTATTATTCCGTGCCAGGATTGCTTTGGCGCCACTGTCTGAAGTCGTTAAAGCGCACGCAAAGTGTAAAGGTTAACATTCGATTGGACAATCATCGGTTTTTCGAGCGTCAAATGATAACGGCAAGTGATTCTATTTCCTCGCCAGCAAATGCTCCCCCTTGGTTATACCATGCGATTCCAACGATTTTTTAACGAATTGGTTATTTCATGCAGTACAAGACGAATCTTCCAACCTTACCGCCGGGAGTGGATTGAAACTTATTTGGGAGTGTGGTTTTCCCCTTGCGTACGCCGCGAACCACGGAAGCCAAGCGCCGCCTGGAAAAGCGGCGCTGTCATGTTGACACAAGGAGTCAGATTCCTTTCTGAGCAGGAGTCAACTCTTTGAGCCAGCCTTCCACTT
>LSNW01000035.1 GCA_001566965.1 Methylothermaceae bacteria B42
CTATACAGAATTGCCTGCTTCTCTTTTAATAATTGTCGCGCCCGTTTAACCGTTGTTCGAAGGCTGTTGCACGCTGCGTCACCGTCCACATCAGGCCATAACGCTTCCATGAGCAGTGTGTCAGAGACATTTTGACTGCCGAAAGCAACCAGCGCTTTGATTAACTCCAAAGGTTTTTTAGGCGCTTTTTTGTTAAAAACCACTTCTTCATTATTGATCACCAACCGAAAACCGCCCAATGTATAAATTTTTACGGCGTACGGCCACTGGTCTGTTTCATATCCGGCCACTGGGAGCAATCGGTGGCGAGCTATCATTTCCTTTACATAGTTGTTCTCAATACCGTTCTGCAAGGCTAATGAACAAAACTTTGAAAAATCCTGATCCCGCCACCAAAACGCACTGTAAATCCTGGCGACGCCAAATACATCAGCCAATACTTCGACACAAGCTTTCTGGTTATTTTTTATCAAATAGTATTCCGCTTCGACAATGCGGGACAAAAAAAACAGCATATTAGAGTTTGCAGTTGATAGGTCTTGGCGAATAGACCGGGTCAACTCCAGCGCCAGGCGATGGTCCCCTTTTTTTAACAAATAACTTGCGTAACAAACATCAATAATTTTTTCCAGCATCACAGTGCCGATCATGCCGGCCAGTGTTTTTGCTTGCATAATATTTTCACCAGTGGCATGAATATCGCCACTATGCATTTCATACCAGGCTCTCAAAACATGATACATCGCATCATGAAACTCTCCTCCCAATGCTTTGGTTTCATTAACTTGCTCAATATAGCGCGTTGACTGCTCGGTTTTGCCATGATGCAGATTTAAATAACAGACCTGGTCATAAAGACACGATTTCCACAGATAAATCCCTGTTTTATCAGAAAGTTCGACACCCATGCGGATATTTTCGAGACACTCTTCCTGTTTAAAAACCGTGGCGTAATAATTTCCCAGCATTGTGTGCCAGGTAATTTTTACCAAAGGAGAAGTCTGTTGCTGATTCATAATGGGTTGCACGGTCTGCACCAGCATTTCTGCTTTTTCAAACTCACCGCACCACCAGGTTAAATAATATAAAAGTTGACCGGCCGCCTGCACTCTGGTTTCCGAAACATTAATTGATGTGTATCGGGTTGGTGTTGATTGATGGCATGTTGTAACGCTGATTTTGCCAGTTCTGCATTGGGTTCTACAGGGA
>LSNW01000036.1 GCA_001566965.1 Methylothermaceae bacteria B42
GATTCGCGCTCAGTCAACAAGCTCAATATCATTCATTAATTTTCAACTTTTGGCGACAGTTACTTTGACATTTACCGGTACTATGCGTGATAAGCCCTAAGACACCAAATCATCATTCGCCTATGCCAAATTCTAAGGCCATCATTATCACAAGTCCTAAGGCAAAACCTATGTGGGCAAAATGGGGTGTTTGACTGCGTTGCGTTTCAGGTAATATTTCTGAAATAACAACATAAATCATGGCGCCGGCCGCAAACCCCATTCCATAGGGAAGAATATGCTCAGTAATTCCCATGCTTAGTGCGCCTATCACAGCAAAAATAGGATCAACCATGGCAGACATTTGACCGAAAAAGAAACTTTTCCCGGGTGAAAATCCTGCCCGTAATAGAGGCATAGCAACGACTATTCCTTCTGGGAAATTATGGACGCCAAGCGCCAAGGTAAGAATTAGAGCATTGGTTAAATCAATGGAAGGCTCGCCATACGAAGCCCCTGCAAAAGCGATTCCCATTCCTAATCCTTCAGGAATGTTGTGAAGGATCATTGCTAAAACTAAAAGTAATGTTCTTTTCCAGTATTGGCCAGGTACCGATATGGCTTTAGCGGTATCGATGACCGGCAGTTCTGGAAGGACTTTGTCGCATATCTGAATCCCCACCCAGCCTGATAAGAAACCGCATGCTGCCGGAAACCACTGAAAAGGAGGGGCTATTTTGCTGGCTTCTATTGCGGGTATCAATAATCCCCAGAAACTGGCAGCCAGCATCACGCCAGCGGTAACTCCTAACATGAGGTCTAGGATTTGTTTGCGGGGGCTGGAGAATAAGAAAACGGTGGCAGCCCCGAGTGCCGTGGATGCCCAAGTAAAAATGCCAGCCAACAGAGCCTGAAAAACCGGATGTATTTCAGTAAACCACGCCATAGTATTAGTATCCTATGATGGATTTACTGACAGTGTCTCCCAAAAGAATAGGCGCGTCAAATAGGTCAGCTTTCTTCTAAACAGCGATAAAGTAACTCTTTTACATTTTGCGGTTCAAAGGGTTTATCGCAAATGGCCGATACCCCTGCTTGTTGCACGCTGCTCAGGCTGGCTGTATTTTGTTCGCTGGTGACCATGATGATGGGCAGAAAAGGGTTGTTCAGCTCACGGCGGATAAAACAGGTCAGTTCCCTACCGTCCATTTCCGGCATGTTGTAGTCGGTGATAATCAAGTCAAATTCTTGTTGACTCAATATTTCCGCGGCTTCTTTGCCATCTTTGGCTTCGGTGATATTTTCAATGCCCATATCGTTGAGCACCCGGTGAATGTGTTTGCGAGCCATGCGGCTATCATCCACCAGCAATATGCGTAGGTTTTCAATATCGTAAGTTTCTAGTTGAATCTCTTCGGGATCTAAATACTGTAAAGTCGTTCTCAAGGCGCGAGTCAAGTCTTTACTATCGAAAGGCTTGGGTAGAATAGCAACAACTCCTGCTTGCCTAACAGGATCTAAGAGTTCAATATGAGATTCGCTGGAAACCAGCAAAAATGGCAGTTGATGCAGAGAGGGATCGTTGCGGATTTTAGTCAATAGTTGCACAGCAGTCATATCGGGCAGATACATGCTGCTAATCACTAGATCCGGGACAAAACTGCTCAGTAACTGAAGCGTTTCCTGGCCGCTTCTACTGATTTCTACTTTATCAACCCCCTGTTCATGCAGCCGATTGAGTATAATTTTGGCTTGCGAGGTGGAGGGTTCCACCAGCAGTAACGCTAAATCTTCAATAGCAAGCGATTCCACGAATTGCTCCTGAAAACAGTCATTTCATTAATTCAAGCATAGGCGATTTGCTTCCAAGCACAAGGGTTCCCATGTCGATTGTTTCTTTAGTGGAAGTCAGCAAATCCTATCTTGAAGGCGATGACAGACACTGGATATTTAAAAGCATCTCAATGGCAATTGAAGCCGGTGAATTTATTGTTTTACTGGGAAGGAGCGGTTCCGGGAAGTCCACTTTACTCAATTTGATAGCCGGTATTGATGCGCCCGATTCCGGCAAAATCACTGTCAGTGGCAACGAATTAAATCAGCTCTCAGAAACGAGTCGCACGCTGTTTAGGCGCCGTCATATAGGTTTTGTTTTTCAGTCATTTAATTTGATTCCTACTTTAACGGTGAAAGAAAACATTCTTTTCCCCTTAGAACTTAATAATCTGCTAGATAATATTTCGCAGGAAGAAACCGCAGAATTACTCAACCGCTTAAGGCTGCAAGGCCGCGAGAATACCTTCCCGGACCGGCTTTCAGGCGGGGAACAGCAACGGGTGGCGATTGCCCGGGCTTTGATCCATCAACCGGATATTGTGCTGGCGGACGAACCTACTGGCAATTTGGATCTGGAAACCGGCCGGGAAGTGCTGAATCTATTAGACGAGCTTGTTCGCGAACGGGGAAAAACCTTAATTATGGCAACCCACAGCCAGGAAGTGATTGGCATGGCTGACCGTATCCTGACGCTTCGCCACGGCCAGTTAGAATCTGCTGGCCAATGACTTCGCTTTCCTTTCTGGCAGGATTTCGTTTTCTCAAGCATCATCCATGGCAAATTTCGCTGACGCTTTTTGGCGTCGTACTGGGCGTGGCGGTAGTGATCGCCATAGATTTGGCGAAAACAAGCGCGTTGGTTTCATTCGATCGGGCCACTGCCGCGGTTCTAGGCAAAGCCACCCACAGAATCACTGCAACTGACGGCCTGGATGAGAACCTGTATCGAAAACTGTGCTTGGGGGGTATTCGCAAGATCAAGCCCGTGGTGGAAGGTTATATCCAGGCGCAAGGTGACTCACTCAAGTTGATTGGCATTGATGCCTTGGCGGAAGCCGGATTTGATTCTCTTTGGACGCAAACATCGGGACAACAAGGATTCCAGTTGTGGCGGCGGATAATTACAGAGCCAGGCGCTGTGGCGATGGGGAAATCGCTCGCAGAAAAGTTGAACTTGAAATTGGGCGATACATTTAAAATCAAAGCCGGCGAAAAAGATCAGAAGCTGCATCTGGTTGGTATCCTTAATCCCAGCAATGCGCTTCAGCGTCAGGCACTGAAAAGTTCGGTAATTACCGATATTGCAACTGCCCAGGAGATCTTTGACAAAATTGGCCTGCTGACAGCCATTGATGTGATAGTGGATGAAAATCAGCCGGAAGCTGAAATATTAAAGTTGTTGCCGAAAAACGCCGATTGGATGACGCGGGAGGCCGGTAAAACCTCCGCACGGCAAATGACCCGGGCTTTCTATATCAATCTGACGGCATTGAGCCTGCTTTCCTTATTGGTCGGCATGTTTTTGATATACAACAGCGTCAGTTTTCTTGCTGTTCAACGCCGCAAATTATTCGGTATCTTCCGGGTGTTGGGTCTCACCCACCAGCAAATTCTTTTAGGCGTACTGTTGGAAGCAGCTATGTTGGGTATGCTAGGAAGTTTTCTGGGCGTTTTGTCAGGGATTGGACTGGGCCGGGTCCTCTTGGATTTACTGGCCAAAACGCTCAATGACGTGTATTTCCCTATGCCGGGGGCTGAATTGTCGCTGCAACCATTTTCCCTGATGAAAGGATTCGTTTTGGGATTGGGCGCCACGCTGCTGGCCGCGGCCAAACCGGCTCTGGAGTCCTCCCGGGTCAACCCGGTGACCGTGATGGCTCGTTCGGTACTGGAACATCAGGCCCGAAGGCGTGCGCGGGCTGCTTTTGTGGCTGGTATCGTTATGGTGGGTACTGGGTTGATGATGCTTGCCGCCACCTCTAAACTCACGGCCGGTTTTGTTGCCCTGACTTTGGTCGTGCTCGGCTGTGCCCTATTTATTCCATTATTGACCTTGTTGCTTATGCAAGGCTTGCAAAACCTGGGTGGAAAGCTATTTGGCATTCTTGGGCGAATGCCGCCCCGCTCGGTTTCTGTTTCCCTCAGCAGAACGGGCGTGGCAACCGCGGCGTTGATGGTGGCAATGGCCACGACCATAGGAATGAGCTTGATGATCCACAGTTTCCGTCATTCGGTTGCCCTATGGTTGGAACGACGCCTGGATGCCGATTTCTATCTTTATACCTCTGGCCGCGATGTCACCCGGCGTCCGCAACTTCCCCTCGAATTTGCACGGGAAATCCTGAAAGTACCTGGCGTGGCGGGCATTGGCAGTGTCCGTTATTTACGTCAACCCACGGATCATGGATTTTTACGGATCAACGCCTACCAAATTACTCCTCAATCCTTTGCTATCTTCCAATTCAAGAAAAAGGCAGTAGCGGACGTATGGGCCGCCTTTCAAAATGGCTGGGTAATTGTTTCCGAGGCGTATGCTTCACTCCATGGCGTAGAAGCCGGCGATACCATCCAGTTGCCGACGGCCAACGGCATGCAACCGTTTAAAGTGGCGGCTGTTTTCATCGATTACAATGCGGGCCGGGGGATTGTGGCGATGGATCGCAAGATTTACAACCAGTATTGGCATGACGATCAAGTTTCCACCTATTGGATTTATTTGAAAGACGGCGCTGATTCGGACGCCGTTACTGATAATCTGCGTAACCTCAAGCCTGCGGGATATTTGCAGATCAGCGATAACCGGAGCTTGCTGCGCCTGTCTCTGCGGATTTTCGATCAAGCCTTTGCCGTGACGACATTATTGCGATGGTTGACCACTGGCGTGGCGTTTGTTGGTGTGTTCAGCGCGCTGCTTGCCTTGCAGCTGGAGCGAGTCCGGGAAATGGGAATCCTCCGGGCCTTGGGATTGACGCCGCGGCAACTGTGGGGACAAATTTTGGCGGAAACCGCCTGTTTGGGGATACTGGCTGGCGTACTGGCTATTCCGGTGGGTATCACCATGGGTTGGCTTTTGATTGAAGTAATCAATCACCGGGCCTTTGGCTGGACGTTGGAGATGACCATCGACGGTTCTATCCTTGTGGGCGGGGTAGCATTGGCGGTGACGGCCGCTGTGCTGGCAGGTTTGTATCCCGCCTGGAAGATGTCGCGGACTTCTCCCGCCGAGGCATTGCGATACGAGTGAAAAGCGTTTATCTTATGGCCCCAAGTACGTCTTGTCGTGCCGGGAGCGGCAATTAGTTTTACCGCGACATCTCACAATTCAAGTGACGCCAATCCATGCCTAAAACACGATTATTTTCAACTGCCCTGTTTTTTTGGGCGATAGCGCTTTTTGCTTCCCTAACGTTTGCGGTGGTTCCCACCCCGCCTAAACTGGCGGCCGAAAGCTATATCCTAACGGATTTTCACAGTGGCACGGTCCTGGCCGAACAGAATGCGGATGAAAAACTGCCGCCCGCCAGTTTGACCAAGATCATGACGGTCTATGTGGTGTTTAAAGAGTTGAAGCAAGGCAATTTAAAGCTGGATGAACTTGTCACCGTGAGTGAAAAAGCCTGGCGGGCGCCGGGTTCGCGGATGTTTATTGAAGTCAACAAGCAAGTTCCTGTCGAAGATTTACTCAAAGGGGTGATTATTCAATCGGGTAATGATGCCAGCATTGCCTTGGCGGAACATATCGCCGGCGATGAAAGCACCTTTGCCGAGCTGATGAACCATCACGCCAAAGTTCTGGGTCTAACCAATACCAACTATGTCAATAGTACCGGCCTTCCCGATGAAAATCATTACACAACCGCCAAGGATCTCGCTCGTCTAACCCGGGCGTTAATAGCAGAATTTCCTGAGTACTATGGCTGGTTTTCCATTAAGGAATTCACCTACAACGGGATTACCCAGAAAAACCGCAATCTTCTGCTATGGCGCGATCCCACTGTGGATGGCGTGAAAACCGGCCATACGGAGGAAGCAGGTTATTGTCTGGTGGCTTCGGCCAAGCGTGATGACATGCGCTTGATTTCCGCAGTGATGCGAACCGCCAGCGAGAATGCACGGGCTAGCGCCTCCCAAGCCCTCCTCAATTATGGTTTCCGTTTTTTTACCACGCAAAAGGTTCACGATAACGGCAAACCTTTGACTGAAGTCAGGGTGTATAAAGGAAAAACGGAAACCCTGCCCCTCGGGGTGACAGAACCAGTATATGTTACATTGCCAAAAGGCCAAGAGAAAAATCTAGTGACCGAACTGGTGGTGGAACCCTGGCCAAGCGCGCCCGTGGAAAAAGGCCAAAATCTGGGTAAAGTGATATTGAAAGTTGAAGACAAGGTGATTGCTGAAAGGCCATTAATTGCCTTGGAATCCATCGAAGAAGGTGGTTTGATCCGCCAGTGGATGGACGAGGCCTGGCTGATGATCAAGCAGTGGTAATGCCGATGCACGATCCACTGGTTTATTTAAATGGTGAGTTTATTCCTCTGAGCGAGGCCACGGTTTCCGTCCTTGACCGCGGTTTTCTGTTTGGCGATGGGGTTTATGAAGTTATTCCGGTCTACGGCGGCAAGCCTTTTCGACTCGATGACCATTTGCGGCGCTTGGATAATAGCTTATCGGGCATTCGTCTGCCTCCTCCCCTGACCCATGCCCAGTGGCAAGAAATCATCCACGGACTGCTGCAAGGTCAGGGCGATCAATCGGTCTATCTGCAAGTCACCCGGGGCGTGGCCCCCAAACGGGATCATGCTTTTCCCAAAGACGGTCAGCCTACGGTACTGGTGATGGTCAATCCCATGGAAACGGGCGAACCGCAAGCGGTAAAAGCCATTCTGGTTGATGACATCCGCTGGCAGTGGTGTCATATCAAAGCCATTACCCTGCTGGCCAATGTGCTATTGCGCCAGCAGGCCATTGACCGAGGCTGTCATGAGGCCATATTGGTGCGCGATGGCAAGGTAACCGAGGGCGCTGCAAGTAATGTATTCGCGGTGATGGATGGGGTGCTGGTGACGCCCCCAAAAGGCCCCCACCTACTTCCGGGCATTACCCGTGACGTTGTGCTGGAGCTGGCGGGAGCGAACGGAATCGCATTTCGGGAAGAGGAAATCACGCCGGATGACCTTAAACAGGCTGAAGAAATTTGGCTCACCAGTTCCACCCGGGAACTGCTTCCCGTTATCGCTTTGGATGATCAACCCGTGGGCAAGGGAAGACCCGGGCCACTGTGGGAAAAAATGCTTGGCATTTTCCAGGGCTATAAGCAATCACTCCGCAGCGGATCATGAAAGAAAACCAACAAGACATTCTGGAATTTCCCTGTGACTGGCCCGTCAAGGCGTTTGGGCCGGGAACGGAAGCATTTGAATTGGAAGTGGTCAGCATAGTTCGTCGCCATGCACAGGATCTCAAGGAAAATGCGGTCAGAACCCGTCCCAGTAAAGCTGGGAAGTATAGCGCCGTGACGGTGACCATCCGCGCCCAAAGCAGAGCGCAGCTGGAAGCTATCTACACCGATCTGCGCGCCCACCCAGACGTTGTCATGGTGTTGTGAACCAGGTCCGGGTCCGCTGGCTGGGGCAAGTGGAATATCAACCGGTTTGGCGCGCCATGCAACATTACACCGCCCGCCGGAGAGAACAAACCCTGGATGAAATCTGGCTGCTGGAACATCCCCCCGTTTATACTCTGGGGGTACGGGGTTATTCCCACCGGCATGGCAAGGATGAAGGCATATCCTACCCTGTCGCCGGACAAGGGGACGAGCATATTCCTGTCATCCAAACAGACCGGGGTGGCCTGATAACTTATCACGGCCCCGGACAACTCATTGCCTACGTTCTTGTGGATTTGGCCCGCAAGGCGCTCTCGGTTCGGGATTTGGTGACAATGCTTGAAAACGCCGTTATTTCGGTGTTGAAGCAATATGGGATTCATTCTAAGGCCAGGGCTGACGCGCCTGGTGTTTATGTGAATGAGGCCAAAATTGCCTCGATTGGCCTACGGGTCAAGAAATTCCGGAGTTATCATGGCCTGAGTTTGAATGTTGATATGGATCTGACCCCGTTTCAACGAATCAACCCCTGTGGTTATCAGGGGCTAAAAGTTACCCAATTGGCCGATTTGGAAGTACCCCTGAAAATCCACGAGGTTGCGGTTCCCTTGTTGGACAGTTTGCTGCAACAGTTGAATTTTGATGCTATAGAAAGGGTGGAACATCAACTGCCCCGTTTTGAGGAAAACCTGGATGACCAAATTGCTTGACGATTTCCGCGCCCCCTCCCGGGCCCAGCCAGACACCCACCAGCGGGGCGCCGCCAAATTGTCCCGCATTCCAGTGAAAGTGGAGACTGTGGATCAGCCCTTGCCCAAGCCCAAGTGGCTGCGGGTCAAGCTCAGTGCCGATCCCAATGTTACCAGGGTTAAAGGTCTGCTGCGCCGCCATGGCTTATCCAGCGTTTGTGAGGAAGCCGCTTGTCCTAATCTGGGAGAATGCTTCGGACACGGCACAGCCACCTTCATGATTCTCGGCGATCTCTGCACCCGCCGCTGTCCCTTTTGCGACGTTGCCCACGGCCGTCCAGCCCCTCCAGATCCTGAGGAACCCCTCAACCTAGCGCTGGCTGTGCGAGAGCTTAAGTTGAGATATGTGGTTGTCACTTCCGTCAATCGCGATGACTTGCGCGATGGCGGCGCCGCTCATTTTGCTGAATGCATAGCCGTGATTCGAGAGCATGCGCCTGAAACTTTTGTGGAAATCCTGACCCCGGATTTCCGCAAGCAACAAACCAAGGCCCTGGAAATTCTGGCGCAACATCCGCCTGAAGTGTTTAATCATAATCTGGAAACCATTCCCCGTCTTTACCGCCAGGCTCGCCCTGGCGCGGATTATCAGCTATCGCTGAACCTATTGCGAATGGCCAGGAAAACCATGCCCCAAGTGGCCACCAAATCTGGCTTGATGCTGGGGTTGGGAGAAACCAGAGACGAAGTCATCGCCGTCATGCATGACCTTCGCCGTCACCATTGCGAAATGCTCACCCTCGGCCAATATCTGCAACCCACCCGTGACCACCTGCCAGTACAGCGATATATACCCCCAGAAGAATTTGATCAATTGGCTGAAATTGCCAAAGATCTGGGATTCAAACAAGTCGCCTCGGGGCCGCTGGTGCGTTCTTCTTATCATGCGGATCAGCAAGCCAGGGCATTACTTCAAACCTAATATTTGAAGGCCAGGAAAGCGGAGTCCTGCCTATTTGATTATAAAGTACTGGCGTTTCCCCATTTTTTTCAGGTATTTTTAACAAACAAAAGAGGAAGGCCAGTGAGGCGAAGGTATTAAAGTGGTCTTGGGGGCGCTGCTCAGTTTTATCGCTCAACTTTATGGCAACGTCCTTTTTTGTTTTTTGAGCAGCTGTCCATTATTGGGTGCTCAAAAGTGAGATCCGACAGTTATTCCTCCGTCCACAAAGAAAGTTTGGCCAGTCACAAATCGTCCGCCATCACTTGCCAAGTGCAACACCCAAGCCGTGATGTCATCTGTGGTTCCTAATCTATTAAGAGGGTGCAATGCAGCAAGTTTTTCTAGTTCATTAGGGGGCATCAAGTTGTCATACAGTGATGTACTAATTACTGCGGGCGCAATTGTGTTGACTCGGATATTGTTCGCGGCAAATTCGATGGCCAAGTGTCGAGTTAATGTATGTACACCTCCTTTGGCAACCTGTGAAGCTGAACAAGGTGTCGTGGCAAGTGGGTGTTCAACCCACATAGAGCCTATATTTATGATTGCTCCATTATTGTTCCTAATCATCGATGGAATAACGGCCTGGGTTGTGAAGAACGTTCCTTTGACCGCCGTTGAAAGGTACATGTCAAGATCTTTTTCTGTTGCCTCCAAAAACGGCTTTGGTACGAAGATCCCGGCATTGTTGACTAGTACGTCAATGTTTCTGAACTCGCGTATCGCTGTTTCAGCCAACGCCTTACCTGTAGATTTATTCCCCACATCTCCTGGTACCATACATATACGTGCTGCGTGATCTGGGTGCTCGTCAAAGAAACTCTCCAACCGGTCCTTACTGCGCGAATTAATCACTATATTGGCGCCCTTTCTAAGGAAAGCAGATGCCAATGCTCTGCCAATTCCTGATGATGCTCCTGTAATTACAGCCGTTTGATTTTCAAGCATATTTGTCTCCGCTCGGTTAACTACGTGGCCATATTAACCAAAATTGTAGTATAGTTAAAACAGATGTTTTCTATAGAAAACATAGATGATATCTATATGAATTTGCAGCAAATTAAGTATTTCCTCGCAGTCATAGATGCTGGAACATTCTTAGCTGCATCCGAAATGGTGCATGTCAGCCAACCAACGCTTTCGGCGGGAATCAAAAAGCTAGAGGACTCACTAGGTGTGAAGCTATTTCATCGAGGTGGGAGAAAGGCTATCTTGACCCGAGAGGGCGAAATCTTTCATTCGCAGGCTCGTGACGCATATGCCAAGCTCATAAATGTCAAATCCCAGCTTTCCGGTGAGGTCAGTACAGTAAGAATTGGTGTGAGCAATTCCGTTCCCATGCCCAGTATCACAGAAATGATGAAGTCCTATGTCAGACTGCACCCCTCTTCAATCATTGAGATCACGGTGGGTAACAGCAACATTCTTAAAGATGAGTTGATGTTGGGGAAAATTAACTTGCTCTTTTCTGAACGTATACCTTGTGAGGCGGAATGCAAGGTATTGTTTACGGAATCTCTAGAGTTGGTAGTTTCAAAAGACAACCCTCTATCCACACTTGATGTCATCAATATACATGAAATTAACGGGTTCCGATTTGTAGATCGGCGACAATGCGACGTTTGGCACAAAGTACAATCACTTATTGAATCACGCGACATAGTATTACATAAAGTCTGTAGCGCGGAAGAAGATGAAACGGTATTGTCGCTAGTTTCATCGGATTTGGGGGTCTCAATAATGCCTCGTCGCAATACACCCTACCATGTAGCCTTCGTAAGGATTAATGAGCTAAATGTGCTTCGCCCTATCTGCTTGTATCATGATGTGAGTGATAATCCACAAGCATCTGTTTTATTGGAGTGCGCAATGAAGTTCTGGGGACACAATACTTAACTACCCGCCTTTGGCCCAGGTTTCTTTTTCCGCAAGTCATCTCGCCCAAGCAGCTTTTCTGCCATTTGCACAAAACCAGCATCTCCCAATGGACGCCCGGTTCGTTCGTGCCGCTCGAAATCTGGCAGATCCTTTAGCCGCATTGCTTCCAGATACCCATCCCAATCCCCGACCAAAGACAATAACGGCCCGGTTGCCACGATACCCTACCCGTCTCGACCCTTTAGATGCGCATGTACACTACTCCACGGGTAATCCCAAGCGTACCGCACCATGCCGGCCTTGACCGGGTTCAACTCAACATAAACCACCGCACTTAACAACCAGCCCTCATCCATCGGGTAGGAAGCAAATCGCCCCTGCCATAAATAACCGCGCTATTTTTCCCGAAAATTAATCATTTTATTGGGGGAAGCTTAAAGAGATTCTTTAATGAACATATCGTATAGTTTCATGGTTTCCGAAGAAGGTCTGGAATGTAACTTGGCGTCAAATAGCTGACAGAGCTGGCTGTATGTTGTTTCGATTTGATCGACCTGTCCGGTTTTTTCATAACAGCGCATTAAACCCTGATAAAATGCCTCGGGCAGTTCATCGATGCTCAACGCCCTAAGGTAGATATCAATCGCCTGTTGGCATTGATCAGCAACTTCATATCCTTCAGCCAAAAGGCAAGTGGCGCGAACAAACTGATGATGCAACCGGTCGCGCATCGACAGTATCCAATGCTCGCTATGGTTTGCCAAAAATTTTCCAGCGTACAACTCATAGGCTTTTTCCAGTTGCGTGCTATCATCATGCATATGCCGGCATATGCGGTCAAAGCAGCTAGCATCGACCCAGCAATAGTCAGGATTCAAACCCAGTTTGCCATCACTGTACAGAATAGCCTGCTTTTCTTTTAACAATTGACGCGCCCGTTTAACTGTTGTTCGAAGGCTGTTGCACGCAGCATCACCGTCCGCGTCAGGCCATAATGCTTCCATGATCAGCGCGTCGGAGACATTTTGACTTCCGAAAGCAACCAGCGCCTTGATCAACTCCAAAGGTTTTTTTGGGGCTTTTTTGTTAAAAACCACTTCCTTATTATTGACCACCAACCGAAAGCCGCCCAATGTATAAATTTTTACGGGGTACGGCCACAGGTCTGTTTCATATCCAGGCTCCGGCAGTAATCGGTGGCGAGCTATCATTTCCTTTACATAGTCTTTTTCAATACCATTCTGCAAGGCTAGTGAACAAAACTTTGAAAAATCCTGATCCCGCCACCAGAACGCACTGTAAATCCTGGCGCCGCCGAATAAATCAGCCAGGGCTGCGACACAGGCTTTCTGATTGTTATTGATTAAACAGTCTTCCGCATCGACAATACGGGACAAAAATATCAGCATATTAGAGTGTGCAGTTGATGGGTCTTGGCGAATAGAGCGGGTCAATTCCCGCGCCTGGTGATGGTCCCCTCGTTTTAATAAATAACTTGCATAACAAACATCAACAATTTTTTCCAGCATCACGGCGCCGACCATGCTGGCCAGTTTTTTTGCCTGTCCAATGTTTTCACCGGCGGCATGAATGTCGCCAGTATGTATTTCATACCAGGCTCTCAAAACGTGATACATCGCATCATGAAACTCGCCTCCCAAGGCTTTGGTTTCATTCGCTCGCTCAATGTAGCGCGTTGACTGCTCGGTTTTGCCATGATGCAGATTCAAATAACATAGCTGGTCATAAAGACACGATTTCCACAGATAAATCCCTGTTTTATCCGAAAGTTCAACACCCTTGCGAATATTGCCGAGGCATTCTTCCTGTTTGAAAACCGTGGCGTAATAATTGCCCAGCATGGTATGCCAGGTAATTTTTACCAAAGGAGAAGTCTGTTGCTGATTCATAAGGGGTTGAACGGTCTGCACCAGCATTTTTGCTTTTTCAAACTCGCCGCACCACCAGGTCAGGTGAAACAAAAGTTGACCAGCCGCCTGCACCCGGGTTTCAAAATCCTTGCCGAGCATGACAATGTTCCATACTTTTTCCCTGTATTCCGGCATTTTTTCATGCCCGGGCTGGCGCCACATCAAAGCCAGAAATACCGCATAATCCACTTGCGCCTGAATCACAGGGTCGCCCTGTTCTCGCGCCAAAAGAACAATCGAGTCCAGGTCTTCAATCCAGTGATCCAGGGTTTTTACTTCACTCCAGGCGCTTGCATAGGCATTGACAGCGGCGCACCAACTTGCAATTTGCGCCAGCGCATCCTTTTCTTGCTTGCTGGACTGGTATGCTTTTTGAAAATAAGCAATGGCTGCGCGAGGAGTTTTGGATGTTTCTGTGATTCCGCGCCAATAGCAGAGCCAGTGATTCCGGGTTTGCATTGGTTCTGGCAGCGAGACAATCCAGTGACGAAGGGTATTGTGCAAGCCTTTCTCAATCATTGTGTGCGCGTTATTCTCAATCACAGCGCATAATCGCCGCCATTGCCGGGCCTGGCGAAATAACTCGGCGGCATGATCAATATTATTTTCACGCAATAAAATCTCGGCGGCCTGTACGCGGCACGCATTCAATTTGTCCCGCCCGAAAAGCTGCTCAGCTTGCGCCAGTAAAAATTCACGGAACAGGGGGTGATAGTGAAAGCTGTCAATGGCGCCTGAGCAGTGAAAAGTAAAATAATTGCGCTGCGCCATGTCCAGCAATATGGCTTTGGCCTGAGAGTTAGCTGTTAATTGCTTGGCGACAGGGATGTCAATCTGTTGCAAAACAGCGGTTTTTAACAGAAACGCCTTGACCGTTTCGCTGGTGTGTTGAAAGATCTCGCTGGCAAAATAGTGAAATATCTTATAGTGAGTATATTCTGTTGTCGTTAGAGGCAACGCCTTGTCAGCAGACTGTTCCAGCATCAGAATGAGACCGGCGGCCCAGCCCCGGGTTGTGTGATGCAGGGCTGCAATTTTGTTGTGATCGAAAAGTTGTTCGATGTTGCGTAACCTAATCAAGCCGCCGATCTCGTCTTCAGTAAATTCCAGCGGTTGTCCGTCAAGCCATTGCATATCCCCGGTTGTCAGCATCCGCGTCAGATTTTCCGCAGGCGAAGATCGGCTTATTATCACAATACGGATAGTCGATGGAATTTCTCCAAGGAGAATCGGTAATAAGGGTTCAAGCGGATGGTTGCCGCCGATATCCTGAAAATTGTCAAACACCAGAACGGTGTTTTCCGGAAGCCGAGAATAAAAATCACGGATGAAATTCCGGGCGAACACAGCAATGCCGTGCTCATATTCCGGTGTCAGCCGCGGCAGCAGACCTTTTGCCGGGGCGTCTTGCTCGGCCAATAGCGCAAGATAATAAAAGAAGGAGGCCAGATCGCTGTCACCCGCATCAATCCGAAACCACAGCGGCGTTATGGCTTTGGCTTGAAAATAACTTAACACCAATGCCGTTTTACCCGCCCCGGCCGCCCCCGATATCCAGGCAACCGGGTGTTCCAGCATCGCATCCATTTGTAAAAAAAGCCTTTTTCTCTCAAATACACGACTGCAATGCGGAACACTTAGCTTGGCGAATGATCGTGCTTGATACATGGTCATGAGTTCGGGTTCGATCGCTCCTGTCAAGCAAATACTATCATACGTAACCATGTAAATTCCCCCCATCTGTTCCCAATCTGTCACAGATGCCTTGTTACTATTGCAGCCGAGAAATACCTTAGGATTACGTTTAGAGGTAAATATTATGAAACGACAACAAAGCTATCTTAACCACTCCAACCCATACCCCAGACAGAACCGCAGGCAACCGGCCGCCACACAAACTCAGCATCAATACCGGCGCATGTGCTGTAACCTTTTTGTTGCAGTGCTTGCTGTCTCAGGGTTGATTTCCACCCAGGTCGCGCAGGCGGTTTCGTTGCCTCGGAATATTGTCAGTACCATTGAATACACTAAACTTCATTCTTCAACGACGGCAGATTTCTTTGATACAAGAGCTTTCGATGTTAATCCTGCTCCTCATGTGACCAATCAGGCTTTAGACAATAATTCCAAGTTGGTGGGCACCAGCTACGCAGATGCTCAAGGGCAATGGGGGAACTCAGCGAATGCCCGTTTTATTGATGCTGGTATTGAAGCAACCTCTGTTTATCAGGCCACTTTTACCAAGCATAGTGATCAGGATGTCTTAACGACCAGGATTAGCAATACCTTTTTATCTTTACGGGACTTTGGTAGCTCGGTGCAGGGTGATCTGGAAGCTAGGTTTAAATTTATTGTAAACATATCCCCTCGCCCGTCATTCACATATACTCCAATCATTGGTGAGGTTTCGCTACGGGGTCGAGCAGGCCGAGGTTTTTCATTATCTGGTGATACTGATCTTTTTACCGGCATCTATACGGAAGAGGTAAGTCCAGTTGGGACGCCTTTAGCAGCCGTTTATGATTTGGATACTTTTTCAGTCGAGATTCCTCTGTATCAACAATTCACTGAAATCGCTGTCGGTGATGAATTTATAGTTGAATGGGTTGCAATTTCTTCCGCAGTTGCACAAGGTGGAGAAACATTAGCTAAAACTCAGTTCTGGGACCCCATTGGTGGTACGCCAGGGCCATTTTTTAGTGTTGGCCCGAGTGTATCAACGGTGCCCGTACCCGCTGCAATCTGGCTATTTGGCTCAGGGTTTCTCGGTCTTGTCGGAATAAGCGCCAGGAAGCGCAGACCGATTCAAGACTAATCTGCTTTAAGGCGCAGGGATGCGCCTGCTGCTTCTGCCCGGTGGCTTCACCAAATCAAGAGGCGGCGCCGGTGACGGGAAACTGAAGGACACCCATGGATTTGATCCCCGGATTGCCCCATGCTAGTTTTTTTAACCTCCACAATCAACCCTGAACTTCCAACATGACCAAAGCCCGTTCTTCTCGCGTCTCTCTGCAGGACACCCCCAGGTACCACTGCGTCAGCCATTGTGTCCGTTGCGCCTTTTTGTGTGGCGAGGATAGCTATGCGGGGGAAAGTTTCGAGCACCGGCGGGACTGGATTGCCGAGCGGATCAAGCAACTGGCGGGAATCTTCGCCATCGACGTGGCCGCCTATGCGGTGATGAGCAATCACTGGTGGTGCGCATCGACCGGGAACGGGCCTTGGGCTGGTCGGTGGAGGAGGTGCTTCAGCGTTGGACGATGCTGTTTTCCGGCCCGCCTTTAGTGACGAAATATCTCTCAGAGGCCCGTGGTGAAATGAGCAAGGCGGAAATCGCCAAAGTGGAGGAGCTGGCGTCGATCTATCGGGGGCGGTTGTACGATCTTTCCTGGTTAATGCGCACTTTGAACGAGTACATCGCACGCCGCGCCAATGCCGAGGATGGCGTGAAAGGCCGGTTCTGGGAAGGGCGTTTCAAGAGCCAGGCGTTGTTGGATGAGCCTACCCTGCTGGCGGCGATGGCCTATGTAGATTTCAACTTGGTGCGGGCCGGGATTGCCGAAACCCCGGAAACTTCGGACTACACCTCGATTCAAGAACGGGCCGGCGGATTGCCGGAAAAGATGGAAACCGCAGAACCACCCCCGCCTGAAGTCCAATCCCGAGAGCCTAATGTTCCCTTGCCGGAAGCCTAGGTCCAAAGCCTGCCGCAGGCCCCCTTGATGCCCTTCGACGCCACCGGTCGCACCCCCTTTACGATTCCCTTCGCCTTCGAGGATTATCTGGAACTGGTGGACTGGACTGGCCGGGCCATTCGGGATGACAAGCACAGGCATATTCCTGCTCATCAGCCCAAAATCCTGGCTCGATTGGGCATCGATGCTGAAGTCTTCATCACCCACGCGGATCGGCTGTTGCAGCGCTTCGGCACGGCAGTGGGGGCGCCTTCGTCGCTGGTCAGCCTATGCGCCAGTCGGCAGAGCCGTTATCTGCGCGGTATTCGGACAGAGACGTTTGTTCCAGAATCAGCGGGCTGCTTGATGCCGGATGTGGTTTCGGCGGCACGTTGGCCGGCCTATATGAAAATAGAAATTGACAGGCTCAACATCGATCAGCGCCAATTGGCGCATGCCAGAATGCCGGAAAGCGTGTGTTCTCATGGCGGCTATGGACAAAAGGGACATTACTGCTTTGGAATAACACGATTGTAAGGCAACCTTGATTTTGGCAGTGGAGAACTATACAATCCATCGCTTATTTGTGTGTGGTTGATAGAGTGGACAGTCTGGTTATCGAAGCTGTCAGGAGAATCCTCCACAGGCAAATAGTGGTATTGCTGTGTGTCGCCCTTGCAAGTTGGATAATTTTCGATTGGCAAGTAGCCCGCTCGATTTTACTGGGTGGGGCGATATCCTGGATACCAAACGCCTATTTGGCGATAAAAATAAGCCGCTCGAGCGGCAAAAAACCCGAACAGATTGTGCGCGGGTTTTATATCGGGGAAACAGTGAAATTCATCTTAACGATGGTCTTGTTTGTTATGGTATTTCAAATGCCAAATATCCTGTTTTTGCCGTTAATGATTGGATTTGCCGCAGTATTGAGCGTGCATTGGCTCGCGCTCCTGTTGGAAAAAAGCTAAAAGTCTTGAGATTTAAGAGGGGAAAATGGCAGCAAAAAGCGCTACCGAGTACATCGTCCACCATTTAACGCCGCTTCATGCAGGTGATGGTTTTTGGACCCTGCATTTGGATACCCTGTTTTTTTCCGCTGTCTTGGGCTTGGTATTTGTTTTGACTTTCAAGTGGGCGGCAGAACGTGCTACTTCTGATGTCCCTAGTCCTTTACAGAATTTTGCCGAGATGCTGCTGGAATTTGTCGATACCCAGGTCAAGGATACCTTTCACGGGCGTAACGAATTAATCGCTCCATTGGCTTTGACTATTTTCTGCTGGGTATTCTTGATGAATGCTATGGATTTGTTGCCGGTGGATTTGCTTCCCACCATCGCCGCCCTGGAAGGAACCCCTTATTTGAGAGTGGTGCCGAGCACGGATTTGAATGCTACCTTCGCCATGTCCATCAGCGTCTTTCTGCTGATTATCTTTTACAGTATCAAGGTGAAAGGCGGTTGGGGCTTTCTCAAAGAGATGATGCTGCATCCATTCGGCGTTTGGTTTATTCCATTCAACTTGTTGTTAAGGTTGGTTGAGGAGTTTGCCAAGCCTGTCTCGCTGGCGCTTCGTTTATTTGGGAACATGTACGCTGGCGAGTTGATTTTTATTTTGATTGCTCTGATGCCTTGGTATCTCCAGCCATTACTGAGCTTTCCATGGGCGGTCTTTCATATTCTGATTATCACCCTGCAAGCTTTTATTTTTATGGTGCTGACCATTGTATATTTAAGCATGGCGCACGCATCCCATTGATTTAAGTTAATACTATTCAGTTAATAATACGGAGGAAACGATGGAAAATTTGGCTATGATTGCTGACATTCAAGGCTTGACCGCAATTGCCGTGGGTTTGGTGCTCGGCATGGGGGCGATGGGAACAGCGATCGGTTTTGGTCTGTTGGGAGGTAAATTTCTTGAAGGCGCCGCCCGCCAGCCGGAAATGGTACCGATGTTGCAGGTCAAGATGTTTATCGTTGCCGGTCTCTTGGACGCGGTGACCATGATTGGCGTCGGTATGGCGTTGTTTTTCACCTTCGCAAACCCTTTCCTTTCTCCGGTTACAGGTGGATAAGCATTATAAAGTCCTCGAAAGAAGGAATATCCCATTCACCTTGGAGATTAGAGGTCAGGTGTTGTGAGCATTAACATTACCCTCTTGGGGCAAATGATCACTTTTGCGCTTCTGGTGTGGTTCACCATGAAGTATGTGTGGCCGCCCCTAACAGAGGCGCTGGAAGAGCGCAAAAAGAAGATTGCCGAAGGTCTGGCTGCTGCGGAACGCGGCAAGCATGAAATGGAATTGGCGGAAAAACGGGCCAAGACCGTCATAAAAGAAGCCAAGGATCAGGCGAATGAAATCATTACCTTGGCGCAGAAGCGTGCCAATGAAATTGTTGACGAGGCCAAGGAAACCGCCCGGGAAGAAGGCAACCGGATAATCGCGGCAGCGCGTGCGGAAATTGAGCAAGAAGTTCACCGGGCAAAAGAAGATCTCAAAGAACAAGTCTCTCAGTTGGTAGTCACCGCAGCAGAACAAATCCTGCATAAGGAAATTGACAAAGCCAAGCACCAGGAAATTCTTGAAAATGTGACCAAGCAACTGGAGCAAGCGTAATGAGCGAATTGTCCACGCTTGCAAGACCCTATGCCGAGGCCGTCTTTAAACTGGCCTTGGAGAGCGGGAAACTGGATCATTGGTCTGAAATGCTGGAATTCTTGTCCCTGGCGATGCAGGACAAGGAGTTGGCTTGGGCGGCGGTCAACCCCAACGTCTCCAAGGAAGATCTATTGCGATTGATCTTGGATGTCGGCAAGGGGTACTTGGATAAAGAAGGTCAGAACTTCGTCAAACTTCTGGTTGAGAATGACAAGATTACTTTAATCGATCAGATACGAGAGCTTTATGAACAATTTCGGGCGGAGCACGAAGGGTTGCTTGATGTCGAGGTCAGGACAGCTTATGCCTTGAGCAAGGAGAACGAGAAAAAACTCAGTGCCGCCTTGGAAAAGAAATTTGGCAAAAAGGTCCGCTTCCACGTTATCAAAGATAATAGTCTGATTGGTGGCGTTCAGATCAAAGCAGGCGATAAAGTCATTGACGGTTCAGTCCGTGGGCAATTAGAACGATTGGCAAAAAGACTCTTCAGCTAGAGCGAGATAAAAAATGCAATTGAATCCAGCGGAAATCAGCGATCTTATCAAAGAGAAGATCAAGGAATTTGAAACGGGCGTGGAAGCCCGTACGGAAGGCACCATCGTCAGTTTGACCGATGGCATTGTGCGCATTCATGGATTGGAAGACGTCATGCACGGGGAAATGTTGGAATTTCCCGGCGACACATTTGGGATGGCGCTGAACTTGGAGCGTGATTCAGTGGGCGCCGTGGTCATGGGAGACTACCAACACTTGGCCGAAGGCGACAGCGTGAAGTGTACCGGCCGGATTTTCCAGGTGCCAGTGGGAGAAGCTTTGTTGGGCCGGGTTGTCGATGCTTTGGGCCGTCCCATGGATGGTAAAGGACCGGTGGAAACCGATGTCTTTTCTCCCATTGAAAAAATCGCGCCTGGGGTAATTGCGCGCCAGTCCGTTGATCAGCCGCTGCAAACCGGATTGAAGGCGATTGACGCCATGATCCCCATTGGTCGTGGTCAGCGTGAGTTGATTATTGGTGACCGCCAGACCGGTAAAACCGCGATCGCCATTGACACTATCATCAATCAAAAAGGGACCGGCGTTAAGTGTATCTATGTGGCGGTAGGGCAAAAACAATCCACGGTAGCCAACATCGTGCGCAAGCTGGAAGAGCACGGCGCCATGGAATTTACCACTGTGGTGGCGGCTACCGCTGCGGAAGCCGCGGCACTGCAGTTTATTGCGCCGTATGCCGGTTGCGCCATGGGCGAGTATTATCGTGACAAAGGCGAGGATGCGCTGATTATCTACGACGATTTAACCAAACAAGCCTGGGCCTACCGCCAAGTTTCCTTGTTGCTCCGACGGCCACCAGGGCGAGAGGCGTACCCTGGGGATATTTTCTATCTCCACTCACGCTTGCTGGAACGGGCCGCCCGGATTAATGCCGAGGAAGTGGAGAAGCTCACCAACGGTAAAGTGAAAGGCCGTACTGGTTCCCTTACCGCGCTGCCAATCATTGAGACCCAGGCAGGCGATGTCTCGGCATTCGTGCCGACTAACGTGATTTCCATCACCGACGGCCAGATTTATCTGGAAACCGATCTGTTTAACGCCGGCATTCGGCCTGCGGTGAATCCGGGGATTTCCGTTTCCCGGGTAGGGGGCGCGGCCCAAACCAAGATCATCAAAAAATTGGGCGGCGGTATCCGCCTGGACTTGGCTCAATATCGGGAACTAGCTGCGTTTGCTCAATTTGCTTCGGACTTGGATGAAGCGACCCGCAAACAGATCGAACGCGGTCAGCGAGTAACCGAGCTCCTCAAGCAGCCTCAGTATTCCCCCATGTCCGTAGCGGAACAAGCGGTTTCCCTGTTTGCCGCCAATGAAGGCTATCTCGATGATATTCCAGTGAATAAGATCCGGGATTTCGAAGATGCGTTGCAGGATTTTATGCGCAGTGAATATGCGGATTTACTGGCCAAAATAAACGAGACCTGCGATTACAATGATGAAATCGCAGAAGCCTTGCATGAGGCCATCAAGAAATTCAAATCCACCCACACTTGGTAAAAGCTAATGGCTGTCGGTAAAGAAATCCGCACCAAAATCGAGAGTATCAAAAATACTCAAAAGATCACCAAGGCCATGGAGATGGTGGCTGCGAGTAAGATGCGCAAAACTCAAGACCGGATGCGTTCCAGCCGGCCCTATGCGCGGCGCATTCATCAGATCATCAAGCATCTAGCCTATGCCCATCCAGAGTATAAACATCCTTTTTTGCTTCCCCGGGATGGAAATAGAATTGGGATCATATTGATATCGACAGATCGTGGTCTTTGCGGCGGCCTCAATGCTAATTTGTTCCGTGGCCTTCTGCGGCAGATGAAAAGCTGGGAAGAGGCCGGCAATCAGCTAGAGATGGGCGTGATTGGCCAAAAAGGTTTTTCCTTTTTCTCGGGGGTTGGCGGTAATATCACTTCCCAAGTCACGCAACTGGGCGATGCCCCCCATCTTGAGGACATTATCGGGGTCGTCAAAGTGATGTTGGACAAATATGACGACGGAGAATTGGACCGTATTTATCTGGTTTTCAATGAATTCGTCAATACCATGACACAAAAGCCGGTCATCCAACAGCTTTTACCCATCGAAGTGGAAGAAGAGGAAGAAGCCGAAGATGAGTCATTGATAACCCACTGGGATTACATCTACGAACCTGATGCGCGGGAAGTTTTGGATGAATTGTTGACTCGTTATATCGAGTCCATCGTTTTTCAGGGACTGGTGGAAAATAAAGCCTGCGAGCAAGCGGCGAGAATGGTGGCGATGAAAAGCGCTTCAGACAACGCCGGTAAATTTATTGACGAATTGCAACTGGTTTATAACAAAGCCCGTCAGGCATCAATTACTCAAGAGCTTTCAGAGATTGTCTCTGGCGCGGCGGCTATTCAATAAGAATTTTAGATTTGAGAGGAACTTCAATGAGTTCGGGAAAGATTGTTCAAATTATCGGGGCGGTAGTGGATGTGGACTTTCCGAGAGAATCATTACCCCACGTCTACCATGCGTTAAAAGTGGAAAATGAGGATTTGATTCTGGAAGTCCAACAGCAGTTGGGTGACGGTGTGGTCAGGACCGTAGCCATGGGCAGCACCGACGGTTTGCGCCGAGGGATGGAAGTTACCAATACGGGTGCGCCGATTTCAGTCCCCATCGGCACGGAAACCCTGGGAAGGATTATGAATGTCCTGGGCGAGCCCATTGATGAAAAAGGGCCGATAGGGGAAAAGGAACGCTGGCCAATTCACCGCAAGGCGCCCAGTTACGAAGAACAGTCCCCGGCACAGGAATTGCTGGAAACCGGCATTAAAGTGATCGACCTGATCTGTCCATTTGCCAAGGGTGGTAAAGTGGGTCTGTTTGGCGGCGCCGGTGTGGGCAAGACCGTGAATATGATGGAATTGATCCGCAACATCGCCATCGAGCACAGTGGGTATTCCGTATTCGCCGGTGTTGGGGAGCGTACCCGCGAAGGGAACGATTTCTACCACGAAATGAAGGAAAGCAACGTTCTGGATAAGGTGGCGCTGGTTTATGGCCAGATGAACGAACCACCCGGCAACCGTCTACGGGTGGCATTGACAGGACTGACGATCGCCGAGAATTTCCGCGAGGAAGGCCGGGATGTCTTGCTGTTCATTGATAATATTTACCGTTACACCCTGGCGGGGACCGAGGTATCCGCGCTTTTGGGACGGATGCCATCCGCGGTAGGTTATCAGCCGACCTTGGCTGAAGAAATGGGCATTCTGCAAGAGCGAATTACTTCCACCAAAACCGGTTCCATTACCTCCATTCAGGCGGTTTACGTTCCAGCCGACGACTTGACCGACCCGTCCCCGGCCACAACCTTCGCGCATTTGGATGCAACCGTTGTGTTGTCGCGGCAGATCGCCGAGTTGGGCATTTATCCTGCGGTGGATCCCCTGGATTCCACCAGCCGCCAGTTGGATCCTTTGGTCATCGGCCACGAACATTACGACGTTGCCCGGCAGGTTCAATCCACCTTGCAGCGTTACAAGGAACTGCGGGACATTATCGCGATTTTGGGCATGGATGAGTTGTCGGAAGAAGATAAATTGACGGTATCCCGCGCCCGCAAAATCCAACGCTTCCTTTCTCAGCCATTTTTTGTTGCCGAAGTGTTTACAGGATCACCCGGAAAATATGTGCCTTTGAAGGAAACCATCCGTGGCTTTAAAGGCATAGTCGAAGGAGAATACGACGATATCCCCGAACAAGCCTTTTATATGGTGGGAACCATCGAAGAAGCGCTGGAAAAAGCCAAAAAGATTGCAGCTTAATAGGTAAACCACGATGGCAATGATTATTCATGTGGATATCGTCAGCGCGGAGGAGGAAATCTACTCCGGCCAGGCGGAAATGGTTTTCGCCCCTGCCGAATTGGGAGAGGTGGGGATCGCGCCCCGCCACGCGCCTTTCCTGGCGCGCTTGCAATCCGGGGAAGTGCGCGTCAAGACTACCTCCGGAGAGGAGCTTCCGTTTTTTGTTTCCGGCGGTATGATTGAAGTCCAGCCGCATATTGTGACAGTGTTGGCTGATACCGCGGTTCGCGCGCGCGATATTGACGAAGCGGCAGCTTTGGAAGCCAAGCGCCGGGCCGAAGAGGCATTGAAGGATCGATCCGGGAAAATCGATTATGCCAAAGCACAAGCCGAATTGGCGGAAGCGGTCAAACAGCTTCAAGTGCTGGAGCGTTACAAGAAACACAAAGGCCGTTTCGAAAAATAACCGTTCTTCAATCAATTCAATTTAAGCCCGTTGAATCCTGATGAACCCGGATTCAACGGGCTTTTTTGTTTTGATGATTGCATGAATTTGGACTAATCTTTATATCATCAATTTTCTCTCCTTCACCTGATTTATTCGATGCCTGCTTGGTTGTGAAACGCTTTATAACAAGGAAAGAAGCATTATGAAACTTCATGTCATTATCCTCGCTGCGGGACAGGGCACTCGCATGCGTTCAGATTTGCCAAAGGTATTACACACAATTGGCGGTCGGCCATTACTGCAGCATGTAATAGAAACCGCCCAACAATTAGAGCCGGACAGTATCAACGTGGTTTACGGACATGGCGCCGATCAAGTATTGGCAAGATTTTCCGGCTGGCCGGTGCAGTGGGTAGAGCAAGCGGAGCAGTTAGGCACGGGTCACGCAGTCCAGCAAGTGGCTCTGCCCGATGATAATGGCATTGTTTTAATCTTTTATGGCGATGTTCCTTTATTGAGAGCACATACCTTGCAGCGCCTTCTGCAAACAGCGGAATCGGAGCGGTTGGCGCTGTTGACGGTGAAGCTGGACAATCCCACCGGCTATGGGCGGATTGTCCGGGATAGTCAGGGACAGGTTCAGCGGATAGTGGAAGAAAAAGATGCCAATGAGGCAGAGAAAGCGATTAACGAAGTCAATACCGGCATCATGGCTTTGCCGGTTTCTTATTTAAACAAGTGGCTGAACCGTCTGGAAAACAATAATGCCCAAGGGGAATACTATCTGACCGATGTGATTGCCATGGCGGTTGATGATGGGGTGGTGGTTGAAACCGTGCTGGCAGAGAACGAATGTGAAGTGCAAGGCATTAACAATAAACGCCAACTGGCGGAACTGGAACGGGCGTATCAGGAATCCCAAGCAGAAAGGCTGATGGACCAAGGGGTGACTTTGCGCGATCCCAAGCGTTTTGACCTTCGGGGCGAAGTAGAAGTCGGCCGGGATGTAGAGATAGATGTTAATGTGGTGCTGGAGGGACAAGTCAAATTGGGCAATCGGGTCAAAATCGGCCCCAATGTGGTGATTTGCAATGCCATGGTTGACGACGATGTGGAAATATTGGCCAACAGCCACATCGACGATGCCTGGATTGGCGCGGGCAGCCGTATCGGCCCCTTTGCCCGATTGCGTCCTGGGACCCGCCTGGCGCGGGAGACCCATATTGGCAATTTTGTGGAGATCAAGAAATCCTCCGTCGGCGAAGGTTCGAAAATCAATCACCTGAGCTATGTGGGTGATAGTGAGGTTGGCAATAGCGTTAATATTGGCGCGGGCACCATTACCTGTAATTACGATGGGGTCAATAAATTTAAGACTATTATTGAAGATGGGGCATTCATCGGTTCGGATACCCAATTAGTAGCGCCTGTGAAAGTGGGCAAGGATGCGACCATCGGCGCCGGTTCCACCATTACCCGGGATGCGCCGGAAGGGAAATTGACGTTAAGCCGGAGTAAACAAATTACCGTGGATAATTGGCAGCGGCCTAAGAAATTGGAGCAAGAGAGGTAACAGATATGTGTGGCATAGTTGGCGCAGTGGCGCAAAGAAATGTGGTACCAATTCTTTTGGAGGGGCTGCGGCGATTGGAATATCGCGGCTATGACTCTGCCGGGATAGCGGTGATTGACGAAGGGCAAATCAAAAGGAAACGCCGGCGTGGGAAAGTGGCGGAATTGGCGGAAGCGTTCAAGGATGACCCTTTTACTGGGCTGACCGGCATCGCCCATACCCGCTGGGCCACCCACGGCGTTCCCAGCGAACAAAATGCCCACCCCCATATCTGCCGGGATACCGTGGCCCTAGTTCATAACGGCATCATCGAAAACCACGAGGCATTGCGCCGCGAGCAGAAAGATCAAGGATACGAGTTTACATCCCAAACCGATACCGAAGTCATCGTCCACGCGGTCTATGACCAAATGCGCTATACCGATTCGCTGCTGACTGCGGTTCAAGAAACAGTAAAACAGCTAGATGGCGCCTACGCTTTGGGCGTAATCAGTACATCGGAGCCAAACAAATTAGTGGCTTGCCGCAAAGGCAGTCCTTTGGTGATTGGCATCGGCATCGGCGAATATTTCATTGCCTCGGATATTTCCGCATTATTGCCGGTCACCCAGCGCTTCATTTTTCTGGAAGACGGGGATATTGCGGAGGTTACCCTCGACGGCGTGACTATTTTTAATGAACAAGGCGAGCAGGTCGAACGGCCGATCAAGGAAAGCGAAGTCAACCTGGATGCGGTGGAGCGCGGTGAATACCGCCACTACATGCTCAAGGAAATCTTCGAGCAGCCCCGTGCAATTTCGGAAACGCTGGAAGGCCGCTTCAGCGGTCTGAAATTGCTGGAACAGTCCTTTGGCAATCAAGCTTCAGAAGTGTTTGATAACGTCAAGGCGGTACAAATACTGGCCTGTGGCACCAGCTACCACGCGGGACTGATAGCCAAATACTGGTTCGAATCCCTTGCTGGGATCCCGTGCAATGTGGAGATTGCCAGTGAGTATCGGTATCGCGAGCCGGTACTTCTGCCCAATACGTTGGTAGTGACCATTTCCCAATCCGGCGAGACCGCCGATACCTTGGCTGCTTTGGAAGAAGCAAAGCGCCTCGGCGCAATGCATTCCTTGTCCATTTGCAATGTGCAAGAAAGCTCCCTGGTGCGCGAATCTGATCTAGTGTTATTGACCCGCGCCGGTCCTGAAATTGGCGTGGCTTCCACCAAGGCTTTTACCACCCAATTGGTAGCGTTGATGATGTTGGTCATTGCTCTGGGGCGGCGATTCAAGCTGGATAAAGTGACGGAAAAGCGCATTGCTTCCCAGCTTTTTTCCTTGCCGGCACGGATTGAGGATGTACTGGGGTTGAATCAGGAAATCAAGGAATTCTCCGAGCATTTCGCCGATAAGCACCACGCTTTATTTCTTGGCCGGGGCAGTCATTATCCGGTCGCCATGGAGGGAGCCTTGAAGCTTAAGGAAATTTCCTATATCCACGCTGAGGCTTATCCAGCCGGGGAATTGAAACATGGCCCGCTGGCGCTGGTGGATGCGGAAATGCCCGTCATTGCCGTGGCCCCCAACAATAGCTTGCTGGAAAAGCTGAAATCCAATCTGCAAGAGGTGAAGGCCCGGGGCGGTGAGTTGATTGTATTTGCCGATGAAACCCTGGATGTCCACCCGGACGAAAACACCCACGTCATGCGGGTGACGCCGGCGGAAAACGAAATGTCGCCAGTAATTTTCACCGTGCCCTTGCAACTGCTGGCCTATCATGTTGCGGTTATCAAAGGCACGGATGTGGATCAGCCGCGTAATTTGGCCAAGTCAGTAACAGTCGAATAACTTCCAGGAAACCCCTTGTCACGATAAGGTGGCAAGGGGGAATTTTCTTTCTCCTTTGGATTTTTCCGCTATCTAGTGCAAGATAAAGGTTCATTCAACAACAGGAGGTTGCTAATGAACCGCAGAATTTTCCTTCAATTCACTGCAGCAAGTTCGGTTACAGGTCTAGTTTTGCCAAATGTTGCCCAGGCCAAGCCGCAATTGGCTGGGGGACTCTATTACACCCGCGAAGCGCCGGGAAGGTGGAAAGGCAAGGAAGGTGGGCATGTGCCTAAAATCCAGATTTCCAAGGACAAAGGCACCGTTCGAGTCCAAGTGATAACCGCCCATGAGATGAACGGATGCGAGCATTACATCGTCAAGCATATTGTCCTCGATGGAAAATACCGGTTTCTCGATGAGCATATGTTTGATCCAGAAAATGACCAGGAACCAGTTTCCCTGTTTTCATTGGGCCGCTATAGGGGCCAGATTTATGTCTTGAGTGTATGTAACAAGCACGACACCTGGCTCAACAGCACCTTGGTTTGATCTTTCCCACCACATTGGTAAGGCCTTACTTCTGACTATACTTAAAGGGAAGCTGTAACCGGACCGCATCGGTTACAAATTATTCTTGAAATATAAGACAGCGTGGGTGAGGTATGTATCAAACCGGTTGGTTCAAAACGGTTGCAAAGGTTTTCATCGTTTTTTTTGTTTGCGTATCTTTAAGCTGGGCGGGAGAAGATGAGGAAGAAGGCGCTTCTTCCGCCCCAGAAATTGAATATTTGCCTGTTAAACCCAAATTGATTGTGAATTTGGATGGGAGGCGCCATTATCTGAGGGCGGATATACAATTACTTGTGGAGGATAAAGAAAATCTCGAGCGAATACGTAAACATCTCCCCTTGATTCGCCATGCGTTGATCATGCACTTTAGTAATTTACCGATGCAGAAAGTGGCGGATATATCCCAGCGGGAGCAATTACGGGAAAGCGCGTTAAATGAGATTAGAAAGGTATTGGACCGTTATTCAGACAGCTATGGGCTCAAGGATGTTTTCTTTACTGAATTTTTGGTGCAATAGGGTATGATTTTCCTGTCTTAAGCAAGTCAAGGAGAATGATCATGCCCTACTTTCATGTTCAGACCAATATTTCAATTCCAGAAGATCGAGCAGATGGTTTTTTAACTGAAGCTTCCAAACGGCTTGCCAAAGAATTAGGCAAGCCGGAACGCTATGTCATGGTGGAATTGACCGCTGCCACCCATTTACGCTTTTCCGGGAATAAAGAACCGGCAGCCTATGTGGAATTAAAAAGCATTGGGCTATCCGAAGCCCAAACACAACCCCTGGCGAGCTTTGTCTGCAGCTTTCTTGAAGAACAACTGAATATTCCTGCTTCCAGGGTTTATATTGAATTTATTAACATCCCCGGCAAGTTCTGGGGGTGGAATGGCGGAACCTTTTAGGAGCAGAAATCCTTTTAATAGCGGGGTCTAAAGCCCCGCTACTTCGCGAGAATTAATGCCAGCCACTGTATTGTTTCGTGAGATCACCTTTAAATCCACTGGATGTGCGTTTGCCTCCTTGCGTCGGGCGCTGGTTAATAGCGGCGCCAGCCGCGCGGGCGATGTTTTCGGGGGTCAAACCGCCTTGACCGAGGGCGGATTTGACAACCAAATCCGTCATCGGACTGATGTCCTGTTCTTCCACTAAATCGCTGGTCACCACGGCTTGAAAGACTTTATTGCGTTCCTGAGGTAATGTGGCTTTGAGCAACACCGGATAATTGGCATTGGCCGGCAGGGTGATCTGATAGCGACCTTCCCCTTTGACCTGCGCCTTGGCAATGATCTGACCGCGGCTGTCAACTGCCTCAATACGGGCCTTTTCGGCGGGTCCTTCTTCTCCGATGACCAATCCTTCGATGACGGTCGATTTAGCCGAACTGCTTTGTCCGCCGCTTTCGCAACCAACGGCAAGAAAGGCAAACAAAATGGGTAAAATGATCAAGCGCATAACTGTCTCCTCTGGGTTGAAAATGAGTAATGATTATGTTTCCGACTTTTGTTTCTGACGTTGCCGCGCTTCGTAGGCCTTTAGCTGCTGCGGCGTGGCTTCCGTCTGAAACTGTTTTTTCCATTCAGAGTAAGGCATGCCATAAACTATTTCTTGAGCCTTTGGGTAGTCGATTTCAATGCCCCTGGCCTCCGCCTCTGCCTTAATCCATTTAGCCAGACAGTTCCGGCAAAAATCGGCGGTAATCATCAAATCGATATTTTGTACTTCAGTGTGGGTTTGTAAATGCTGAATCAGCCTTCTGAAAACAGCAGCTTCAATTTCGGTTTGGCTTTGTTTGTCCATGGGTAATATTTACTTAATAGGTAATAAACTGGTGCTATACTTGCACTGCAAGCCATGACAGGATAGCATAGCCAAGCATATCTTGGGCCCGCTATGAAGATTGTAAATCATATTATAAAACCGCCGGTGAGGTTGCCAACCGAGGCGGCACGTAAGGAGAAACTAAATCCGGTAACTGCGGTCGAACCAACGCACAAACCGGAAAGGGATGGTAATGGCGGTGGCTCTCTCACGCATTGGTTTGAAGCCGCGGCTAAACATGGCCTGCAATTGGATAAGAATTTAAACCTGCGGGCGCAAAAGGCGCTTTCAGTCTATGCTAGCTATCAATCCATACCGGCTGAAAATCCTTCTAATATCGTATATGGCATAGATCTTTACGTTTGACACGTGCTTTGAATTTGGAATGTTATGAAACTGCTGTTCGATTTCTTTCCCATCATCCTTTTCTTTGTCGCTTACAAGTTTCAAGGAATTTATGTTGCGACCATGGTGGCAATTGCAGCCACCTTCATTCAAGTGGGGCTGGTGTGGATAAAACACCGCCGGGTGGAGCCGATGCATTTGGTTACCTTGGTTTTGATCGCCGTCTTCGGTGGCGCGACATTGTATCTCCACGACGAACAGTTCATAAAATGGAAGCCCACCGTCATCAACTGGTTGTTCGGAGTGGCTTTTCTTGCCAGTCAGTTTTTTGGCAAGGCCCCCTTCATTCAGCGAATGATGGGGGGGAATGTGGAATTGCCGCAACCGGTCTGGTACAAGCTTAACCTCAGTTGGGCGCTATTCTTTATTTTCCTGGGGGCAGTCAACTTATTTGTCATTTATAACTTTAATACGGATATTTGGGTTAATTTCAAACTGTTTGGCATGCTAGGGCTGACTTTCGCCTTTGTCCTGCTGCAGGCAGTTTTCTTGTCCCGCTACATGCCGGAGCCTGAATCCAGCACCAAGGAATGAATTTGCTGTATGCCATCATTTGTGAAGACGCCGACAACAGTCTGAATCTGCGCCGCGAAAATAGACCCGCTCACCTCCAGCGTTTGGAGAAATTACAGGACGATGGGCGTCTGGTTTTGGCAGGGCCTCATCCCGCTATTGATTCTCCCGATCCTGGCGAAGCCGGCTTCACGGGCAGCCTGATAGTCGCTGAATTTCCCAGTCTGGAAGCAGCTAAAAAATGGGTTGATGAAGATCCTTATCTTAAGGCGGGTGTCTATCAAAAAGTCATTATTAAACCCTTTCTCAAGGTATTCCCAAAATGAGTAATCGAGTTGCAATGATCCAGCAGCGGCTGGAAAAATTGTCTCCAATCAAAATAGAGCTTGTGGACGCAAGCGCGGATCATGCTGGCCACGCCCAGGCGGGTGGCGCCGGGCACTTTTTTCTGACTATCGTCTCAGAGCATTTTGCAGGCAAAAACCCAGTACAGCGCCACCAACTGGTTTACCAAACACTGGGCGATTTGATGCAAAGTGAAATCCACGCCCTGAGCATTAAGGCTTTTACCCCCGATGAATATCAAACTACTGAGGACTAATTGAATGAAAAAAACGTTTGCTTTAACAACATTATCTTTCGCCATTTTGGCGGGCTGCAATGCCGGCAGTAACAAAAGCGGTGGCCTGACTTTAGCGCCTATCGACGAAAAAGATGCGGTAGCCATGGTCAATGGCCAGCCCATCAGTCGCCAGGCATTGGAATATGTGAAAGCGGATATCGCCCGTGGCAATCCCAATGCAAAAATTGACGTGCCTGAAGAAAAGCTGGTGGAAGAATTGATCAGCCATGAATTACTCAAACAAGAGGCAGTTCAGCAGCAACTTCCCAAGCAGCCAGAAGTGGCAGCAAAAGTGCGTTACGCTCAACGGGCGGTATTGTCTCGGGCAGATGTGCAAGAATACTTGAAAAATCATCCCGTCACCGAGGAGCAACTGCGGGCAGAATACGACAAATTAGTGGGCGCGATGAAGCAGAAGGAATTCAAAGCCCGCCACATTTTGGTCAAAACCAAGGAAGAAGCCGAGTCTATTATTAAAAAGCTGGAAAAGGGCAAGGACTTTGCCGAGTTGGCAAAGAAATATTCCACCGGACCTTCCGCCGCAAGCGGTGGGGATCTGGGCTGGTTCGTGCCGCAGCGGATGGTGCCTGCCTTTTCTGAAGCCGTGGTTAAGTTGAAGGATGGCGAATACACCAAAGAACCAGTACAAACCCGCTTTGGCTGGCACGTCATTTTGCGGGAGGACTCCCGGGAAAAAACCCCACCGCCTTTTGAGCAGGTCAAGCCACAAGTGGAAAATATGCTCAAGCGCAAGCTCATCCAAGAACACATCAAAGAGCTACGGGAAAAAGCGGACGTTAAAATTCTGACAGCGACTGCTGCAGCACCTGAAGCGGCGCCTGCGGAAGAAAAGCCTGAAACTTCCGAGCAACCTGCACCAGATGCTTCGAAGGAACAGGTGCCAGCGCCAGCCCAGGCAACCCCGGCGCCGTCTGAATCCAAGGCGGAACCTGCAAAACCACAGGAAAAGGCAGCTCAAGCAGAGCCAAAGTCTTAAATTCCACCTAACTTTGCAAGTGATTCGAGACCAAGGGTGTCAAGCAAGGCTTTGGGCAAGGCGGCAAGCCGCTTTTCGCACAGGCGTGGCAGCGCTACTTCGAGCATAAAATGAGTGCAGCCAACGCAGCATAAAGGCTTGATTTGGCAGCCGAATGCCAAAACACTTGCAGAATTTAGGTTTTAGCTTAACCCAAGCTAATTTAAGCAAAGGCGCCTTAATGGCGCCTTTGTTGTTTAACCCGGATATTTCACCAGCATCCCGGATGGATGGTGAAATATCCGGGTTAAACGCTGACTAAAACGGCTTTGGATGCTTGTCTTTGATAAACACCGCCGCTTTCGACCCGGTTGCGGCCACGGTGTTTGGCGGCATACAATGCTTGATCGGCCAGTTCGATGAAACGTTGTATATCCGCTGCCGAGACAGGAGAAACTTTCTCCGGATTATACTCAGCAACACCCACAGAAAGGGTGCAGGTAATGGTATTGTGATTATGATCAGTAATACTGTGATTGGCAATCCGCCGGCGGATACGCTCCGCGACTTCCATCGCCCGGTCTTCGTTGGCGCCTGAAAGCAGGGCGACAAACTCTTCCCCGCCGTAACGGGCCAAGACGTCATTGTTGCGTAGTTGCGAGCGGATTTGCGAGGCTATTTCCGCCAGGACCAAGTCTCCCGTTTGGTGTCCATAAGTGTCGTTGACCTGTTTAAAGTGATCAATATCTAGGAATAAACATGACAAAGGTTCCCCAGACCGTTGTGCCCGGTCGATTTCCTCTCCCAACCGTTGCTCAAAAAAACGCCGGTTATTGACGCCGGTCAACGTATCGTAAAGGCTGGTGCGGCGCAGCTGTTCGAAATTCTTGGTATTTTCCAGGCAGACCGATAGAATCGCGCGCAGCCTGTCAAGAAAGTCAGTGGCCATGGTTGGCGAATATCTTGATGGATCATGACTGCCGAGGTTCAGGCAGCCTAGCAATTGCCCTCTTCTAACCAGTGGCAGCAGGGCGACACTCGAAGGAAAGTCGTTGCCAGGGAGTAAAAACCTGAATTTCGGTTTAAATTCTCCCAAGTGGAGGCGAAACGCCCGGCCAAAAATTTCTTTGAGAGGCTGGGGGGTTTGCAGCAGGATCAAACTGGGAACACTTTCCAGCTGTAGGCCGTCTTCCTTCATGAATTGAGCTAAATCTCCGTCTTCATCGACGAGAACCAGGGAGACTAAATCCAGATCGAAAGCAGCCTTGGTATCTTCAATGACGTGTTCCACCAATTCCCGCAACGCATTGAGAGACAACAGAGTCGTTTCCAAAGCATGGAATTGACTCAGCTTGGCTTCGTTTTGGCGTATCCGTTCCAGCAGCTTTTCCTGATGGCTTTCCAGGATGCAAAGCTGGGTTTGGAGTTCATCAAGTTCTATAGTCAAATTTCGACTTTCCAAGGTTAATATTCCAAGCGTAGTCTAAATAGCGTCAAACTGTTGCAGTAAATCCAAAAATTGTTCTTCATCGAGAATTGTCACGCCCAATTGCCGCGCTTTATTGAGTTTTGACCCTGGGTTTTCTCCAACCACGACATAATCAGTATTTTTGGAAACGGTATTGGTCGCCCGTGCGCCCAAGGCTTCGATACGTTTTTTCGCTTCATCCCGTGACATGGAAGACAGGGTGCCGGTAAAAACGATGGTTTTCCCGCTCAGCGGCTTAGGTCCGGTTTCTTCTTCGGGTTCTTCCCAATGGACCCCCGCTTTCCTTAGCCGCTGGATGATTTCAAGATTATGGGGTTGGCGGAAAAAAGTCACAATATGCTTGGCGACAATGGGGCCGATGCCTGGAATCGATTCCAATGCTTCTTCCGAGGCAGACATCAATTTTTCAAGGGAACGGAAATGATCGGCCAGAATTTGCGCGGTGACTTCTCCTACTTCCCTGATTCCCAAAGCATAGAGAAAACGGGCAAGGGTGGTGTGTTTGCTTTTTTCCAGGGCATTAATCAGATTCTGGGCTGATTTTTTCCCCATTCGTTCAAGGCTGGCGAGTTGATCCACGGTAAGGTCGTAAAGATCCGCCACCGTTTTAACCAGCCCTTTTTCCAGCAATTGATCAATCAGCTTGTCCCCCAAGCCTTCAATATCCATGGCCCGGCGGGAGGCGAAATGTTTGATGGAACCTTTCCGTTGCGCCGGGCAGAATAATCCCCCGCTGCAGCGGATCAAGGTTTCGCCGGGTTCTGAAACCACCTCGGCACCGCACACGGGGCAGTGGTCCGGCGGTTCCACCGGTTTGGTGTCGGGTGGGCGCTTTTCCTTGATGACTTTGACCACTTCAGGAATGACGTCTCCGGCCCGGCGCACGATGACCGTATCCCCCACCCTTATATCTTTGCGTTTGACTTCCTCGAAGTTATGCAAGGTGGCGCTGGAGACGGTCACGCCGCCGACCTGTACCGGTTTCAGTTTTGCCACCGGCGTCAAGATGCCGGTGCGGCCTACTTGCACTTCGATATCTTCCACCACTGTGGTGGCTTCGTGGGCCGGGAATTTGTGGGCGATGGCCCAGCGGGGGGCGCGGGCGATATAACCCAGTTGTTCCTGCCAGTCGAAGCGGTTGACTTTATACACGACGCCGTCGGCTTCATAGGGCAACGATTCCCGCTTTTCCAGCATGCGGCGGTAATAACGCAAGCAGCCTTCCACGGATTGTACTACCGCCAATTCCGGCGAAACGGGAATACCCCAGGATTTAAATTTCTCCAACAACTGATGGTGTTTTTCTGGCAGCTGTTCGGGTGGGTACAAGCCATGGCCGTAGCAGAAAAAATCCAGAGGCCGGCGGGCGGTGATTTTCGGATCCAATTGACGCAGGCTGCCTGCGGCGGCATTGCGGGGATTGGCGAAGACCTTCTCACCGTGTTTGAGCGCCCATTCATTCAGCTGCTTGAACCCTTCGATGGGCATAAAGACTTCGCCGCGAATTTCAAAGCGGTCCGGCCAGCCAGAGCCTTCGAGTTTTAATGGAATGGTACGGATGGTTTTCACGTTGGCAGTGACGTTTTCTCCTGTGTACCCGTCGCCCCGGGTAGCCGCCAGGCTTAAATAGCCGTGTTCGTAGAGGATGCTCACCGCCAGGCCGTCCAGTTTGGGTTCGGCGGTGTATTCGACGCTCTCCACCCCCAGCCGCTCCCGGACCCGCCGGTCGAACTCGCGGACATCCTCATCAGTAAAGGCGTTTTCCAGAGACAGCATCGGCACTTCATGGCGAACGGGCGCGAAGGCTTCCGAGGGGGGCGCGCCGATGCGCTGGGTGGGGGAGTCCGGGGTAATCAATTCCGGATATTGTGCCTCGAGCCGCTTCAGTTCCGCCATCAAGGCGTCATATTCAGCGTCGGAAATGACGGGCTCGTCGAGAACGTAATAACGGTAATTGTGATACTCGATCTCCTTGCGGAGTTCTTCGGCCCTTTTGCGGATGGATTCTGGAACTGCCACAGATGCTTACCGTGCTCCGCGCAATAGCCACCGCCAAGCGGATATTTTGGAGGCTGAAAGCGGCTGGCGCCGGTCATCCCATTCACTGCCGCCCAGTCGTTTGGCCAATGCGTGGCAAGTGTGCATCATGCGGTCAAAAGTGGCTTCTGGATCGTTGACCAAGGCAGGCTGGAAAAACAGGGTAATGCCGGGGGTGCTGAAATTCTCCATGTCCTCGGCTGGAAAAATTCCAGGTTTTACCAGGCTGGCGACGCTGAATTGAATATTTTCTCCTTGGTAAAAATGAAAAATATCCATTTCTCCATGTTTCAGCCCCAAATCCTGGAAGGCCTTGAGCAGGGCAATTCCTTGAAAAGTCTCGCCATCTGGCGCGGCAATACTGACTTGTATGACTTCTGGCAAAGCGGTTTTGCTTTCTTTTTTGGCTGGCGCAGGTTCAGGGGGCGGGGGAGCCGGTTCGGCAGGTTCTTCGGATGGGGGGGGTTCCTCTCCAGCAAGCTGTTGGTTTTCCAAAACCTCGGAATCGGGAGATGCGGATTCTTCCATGGGATTGAGGGAGATGGTATCGACTTCTTCCGGCTCGAAGTCGTCTTCCCAGGTGATATCGGCATCAAGGTCGGCAAATTCCTGGTCCAACGCTTTT
Organism: Methylothermaceae bacteria B42; assembly: GCA_001566965.1. Lineage (NCBI taxonomy): Bacteria > Pseudomonadati > Pseudomonadota > Gammaproteobacteria > Methylococcales > Methylothermaceae > Methylothermaceae bacteria B42. The sequence goes on from LSNW01000036.1 coordinate 36,475, forward strand.
TTATGGCGCTTCCAGCGGTCCCAAAGATAAATCCCCAGAATCAACAGGACCCCGGCGACAGCCAGGATGATGCGAAGTGTGGTCTTTTCCATTGCAATCCTCTTCCTCTATGCGGCCGCCATTTCCGCGGCTTTTTCCAGATCCACGGCGACAATGCGGGAAACGCCGGGTTCGCGCATGGTCACGCCAATCAACTGCTCGGCGATTTCCATGGTGGTTTTATTGTGACTGATAAATATGAATTGTACCCGCTCTGACATGGATTGCAGAAGTTGGCAATAGCGTCCCACATTGGCCTCATCCAGTGGCGCGTCAACTTCGTCCAGCAGGCAAAAAGGCGCGGGGTTCAATTCAAAGAAGGAGAATACCAGCGCCACGGCGGTCAGCGCCTTTTCGCCGCCGGAGAGAAGATGAATGGAGCTGTTGCGCTTGCCGGGCGGGCGGGCGACAATTTTGACCCCGGCATCGAGCAGGTCTTCTCCCACCAGTTCCAGTTTGCCTTCGCCGCCGCCAAACAGGGTGGGGAAGCGTTGCTTGAAATGACCGTCGATGGTGTCAAAGGTTTCCTTGAAACGGGCCCGGCTTTCCCGGTCGATTTTGCGGATGGCTTTTTCCAGCATTTTCAGGGAAGCGTTTAAATCCTCGAATTGCTTGTCGAGAAAGCGCAGGCGTTCGCTGTGGAGGCGATGTTCCTCGATGGCGGTCAGGTTGACATCCCCCAGCCGGGCTTGCTCGGCCTTGGTTTGTTCCAGTTTGGCTTGCCATTGACTGGCGCTGGCGTCTTCGGGTAATTGACTCAACACCCCATCCAGCGGCGTTTGGGATTCCTGGGCTTGTTCTTGTACCGTAGTGAGTTTGACCCGTGCCGCTTCGGCATCGAGCCGGGCCTGTTCCAGGCGCTGGCGGGCTTGGTCCAGATCCGATTGGGCTTTATGATGGCGGGCGGTGAAATCCTGAAGCTGGTTTTCCGCCTGTTGCAACGCTTCCCTGGATTGCGTTAGCGCTTGTTCCAGCGGCGGGCGTTGTGCGAGGAGAGATTGGAGCTCTTGCTGCGCCTCCGCCAGAGGTTTTTTGCCCTCGCTTTGTTGGGACTGCGCGCCTTGTAAGCGTTCCCGCAGCGCTTGCTGATGCTGCGATGCCCGTTCCAACTGTTGGTGTAATAATTTGGCGGCGTTGTTGCAATGCTCCAGGGAAGATTCCAGTTTTTGCCGTTGTTCCCGCATGCGGCGGGCATGGGCGTCGGCTTGTTCAAAATCGGAGCGGGCCTGATGGGATTGGTTTTGCAGTGTATTCAAGTGCTGGCTGTATTGCTGTTCTTCTTGTTCCAGGTAGTGTAACTGCGCTTGTTGCCGGGAGAGATTTTCCTCAAATTCCGCCAGCTGACCTTCAAGCGTGGCTTGTTCCTCGGCCATTCTTGTCAGACGCCGCTGAATTTCCCCGACCCTGGCGCGGGTGGCGCTCAATTCGGCCTGAATCTTGCCGGCCTGCTGGGTGTGTTCTTTTTCCTGCTGGCGCAAGGATTCCTGCCGTTTTTCCAGTGCTTCCAGTTTCGTTTGGTACTGGTGGAGCATAGTCTGGGTTTGGGTTTGGCGGTTTTCTATTTCAACTAATTGGGCCTTGAGTTCCCGCAAGGCCTTTTCCCGTTCGAGAACACCGTGAGTGTTATCCTCGCCACGTTGAAATCGCAGCCAGTCGCGGCCAATCCGGTCACCCTCCGGCGTAACCCAGAAGTCTCCGGGGTTTAATTGATGACGCTGACGCAATCCCTTTTCCAGGGAATCACAACAGCGGGCGCCTTTCAGCAGGGAATCGAGATTCCACGGGCTTTGGATTTTGGCCGCCAGGGTCTCGGAATCTGGGGAAGACGCCATGGATTGGCCATGAAAAAACGCGGCATTTTCCTGATCCAGTTGACTGGCCAGTTGGTGGCAAAGATCCAGGTCTTCAATGCAAACCGCTTCCAGGAATTCCGCCAACACGGTTTCCACGGCATTGCTCCAGCCTTCGGCGGTTTCCAGCCGTTCCGCCAGGCGGGGAGCGTTGTCCCAGCCATGTTGCGCCAACAACGCATGCAGCTTGGGTTTGTCCTTGCCCAGTGCGTGGCGCTGCAGGGTTTCCATGGCGCGGATTTCTCCCTGAACCTGGCTGTGCTGACTGTGCAGGGATTGCAGTTGTTTCTGGGTTTCCGTGAGCGATTGGCGCAGGGCTTGAATTTGCTCCTTGACGGACTGGAGCGATTCGGCGTGTTGGGCGCGGGCGGTTTCGGTTTCTGCCAGTGCCTGTTCCAATCGGGATAAATTGGCTTGTTCGGCATTTTGATCCAGCTGGCTATGTTCTTCCCGCAGGCGGCTGAGGCGGTTTTGGGCTTCTTCCCGGCGCTGCTTGAGGTGGCGGATTTCCAGGCGCAACAATTCCAGTTGTTCTTTTTTTTGGTTCAATTCATCCCGCTTTTGGGCAAATTCCCGGCGCAGTTGATGCCACCGGGTTTCGGTGTCTTCACGCTGCTTCCAGGCTGCTTGTTCGTCAGCCCGGGCTTGTTCCAGAGCTTTTTCCAACTGTTGGCCTTGGGCTTGGTACGTTTCCTGTTGCCTGCGGTCCTGCTGGCTGGCGGCTTCAATGCGTTGCAATTCATCCCGCCAGGCTTTGAGGCTTTTCTCCCGTTCTTCCAGGGTTTTTTGGGCGTGTTGGATGGTCTGATCGCAACGGCTGATGGCGCTGTTTAATTCATAAAGCCGGGCCTGTAAGTCGTGGAGCTGGGTTTGGGTTTCCTCCACGCTTTGTTGCTGGCGGGATAAAGCCTGCCCCAGTTCGTGCAGGGCAGTGGTTTTGCTGTCTACTTCTTGTTGAAGCGTCTGGATCTTTTCTTGATGGGTTTGATGGGCGGCATTGGCTTCGCGCCATTTGATGGCCAGTAACTCTTGTTGTTGTTGCTGAATGGTCTGCTGCAACTCCCGGTACTTTGCCGCCTTTTTGGCTTGGCGTTCCAAGCGTTTGACCTGGGTTTGCAGCTCACTGCGAATATCTTCCAACCGTTCCAGATTGGTCCGGGTGTGCTGGATTTTCAGTTCGGTCTCGTGGCGGCGTTCCTTATATTTGGACAGGCCCGCAGCTTCCTCAATGAACAGCCGCAATTCTTCCGGCTTGGCCTCCACAAAACGGGACACCATGCCCTGTTCGATAATGGCGTAGCTTCTTGGCCCCAAGCCGGTTCCCAGAAACACGTCCATAATATCGCGGCGGCGGCAGCGGGTACCATTGAGAAAATATTGGGATTGCCCGTCCCGACTGACCTGGCGTTTGAGCGCGATTTGGGCGTAGCGGGCGTATTCTCCGCCCAGCCGGCCTTCGCTGTTGTCAAATATTAGTTCCACACTGGCCAAGCCCACCGGTTTGCGGCTGCTGGAACCATTGAAAATCACATCCGCCATGGCGCTGCCACGCAGATGTTTGGCGGAACTTTCCCCCATCACCCAACGTACCGCGTCGATAATGTTGGACTTGCCGCAACCATTGGGGCCGACAATGCCAATCAACCGTTTGGGGAAAACGATGGTGGTGGGTTCGACAAAGGATTTGAAGCCGGCGAGTTTGATTTTTTCCAGACGCATGAATAATCAGAGAGTTTTGCTAGCCCGGATATTTCACCAGCCGGATTCGGGCTGAATCCAAATTGGATTTCGTAGAAATCATCAAACCTGAGCACTTTATGTTTAAGAATCAGTTGATTACAAAAAAGCCCGAATCCGGCTGGTGAAATATCCGGGCTAGAGCCGGGCGCTGACGAAAGTTGTGAAAACCCGTATTATACGCAAGGAGCCAGGAAAAAACCTGTTTCCTGTTCGAACACCCAACCGTTAATCTCACACCCGTATTTAGAACTATGTCGACAAAACCCAGCAGAGAACTTGAAACCTTCCCCAACCCTAACCCGGATCGTGATTACACTATCCGTATCGAGACCCCGGAATTTACCTGCTTGTGTCCTAAAACCGGGCAGCCGGATTTCGCCCACATCACCGTGGAATATATTCCCGATAAATTATGCGTGGAACTCAAATCCTACAAGCTTTATATCTGGTCCTACCGCGATCTGGGCGCCTTTCACGAGGCGGTCACCAACCAGATTCTGGATGATTTGGTAGGGGCGTGCCAACCCCGCTGGATGAAGGTGGAAGCCAAATTCAACGTCCGCGGCGGGATTTACACCACCGTGATGGCGGAATACGAAAGAAACTGAAGCACGGCGGTTGCTATTTCCAGAACGCAAGGGAATAGTGTTGCTGAATAGTGGCATTCTTGGTCATCAGGATGGCTCATATTACATGCTGTTCCGTTGGAGCAGATATCGGTTAACGCTTGGACCCGATCATAGGAAATAAAACGATGGAGATGAATACAGCGCCAGAAATCTCCCAACTGGTCTGGCAGACCAAGTACCGGGCCGAGGGCGAGACAAGTATTCGCGATACCTGGCAGCGGGTGGCCAACGCGGTGGCGTCGGTGGAAGCGGATGCCGATGAGTGGAGCGGCCGGTTTTACGCCATTTTGAAGGATTTTAAATTCCTTCCCGGCGGGCGAATCCTTGCCGGTGCCGGCACCCGCAAACAAGTCACCTTGTTCAACTGCTTTGCAATGGGGTTGATAGAAGATTCCCTGGACGGAATCTTCGAATCCCTAAAGGAAGGGGCCTTGACCATGCAGCACGGTGGCGGCGTCGGTTATGATTTTTCCACCCTCCGCCCCAAGGGTACCCCGGCCCGCAGCGTGGGCGGCATCGCTTCGGGCCCGGTGTCCTTTATGCATATTTGGGATGTGACCTGTGCCATTCTCCTGTCCACCGGCAGCCGCCGGGGTGCCATGATGGCGACTTTGCGCTGCGATCATCCCGATGTCGAAGACTTTATCGAAGCCAAGCGCGATCCCAATGTCTTGCGTAATTTCAACCTCTCGGTCAAGGTCACGGATGATTTCTTGAAGGCCGTGGAAAAGGACGAGGAATGGCTGCTGGTGTTTCCTCAAGCCGCGTTGGCTGATGGGGTGGGAGAGGGGGCCGTGCTTCGCGAGTGGCCCGGCTACCCGGGACCGGTACCATGTAAGATACTGAAGCGTCTCCCGGCCCGGGATTTATGGCACAGGTTGATGCAAGCGACTTATGATGTGGCGGAACCTGGGGTGCTGTTCATTGACCGCATCAACCACCTCAACAATCTGTACTATTGCGAAAAGATCCATATCACCAACCCCTGCTCGGAAATTCCATTGCCGCCTTACGGGGCTTGCGATTTGGGGTCAATTAATCTGGTCCGCTTTGTCCGTGATCCTTTCACCCCAGAAGCCCGCCTAGATTTCCAGGCCATTGAAGCATTGGTGCCCGTGGCGGTGCGTTTTCTCGATAATGTGATTGACTTATCCCGGTTTCCCCTCACCCGGCAAAAGGCGCAGGCCCATAAGACCCGGCGGATCGGACTGGGACTGACAGGATTGGCGGATGTGCTGATTATGCTGGGACTTCACTATGACAGTGACGCCGCCAGGGAATTGGCCGAAAAAATCATGGCCACCATCTGCCATGCCGCTTACCGGGCATCGGTGGCTTTGGCGAAGGAAAAGGGTGCTTTTCCCGCTTTTGAAGCGGAGCCCTATTTGGATGGCGCTTTCGTTACCGGGTTGCCAAATGACATTCGCGATGCCATCGCCAAGCATGGACTCCGTAATAGCCACTTGACCGCCATCGCGCCCACCGGTTCTATCAGCCTGCTGGCGGGCAACGTCTCCAGCGGTTTGGAACCGGTTTTTTCCTTCCGGTATCAACGCCGCATCCAACTGGCTGGCACTGAGTGCCGGATGGTGGATGTGGAAGACGCCGCTTACCGCTTATGGCGGAAAATATATTCAGACAAGCCCTTGCCTTCCACCTTTGTCACCGCCACCGAACTTTCCCCAAACGCCCATTTGGTCATGCAGGCAGTTCTGCAAAAGCATGTGGACAATGCCATTTCCAAAACCATTCATATTCCAGAAGACTACCCCTTTGAGGATTTCCAGAATGTGTATCTGCGCGCCTACCAACTGGGGCTCAAAGGCTGCACCACCTACCGCCCCAGCCCTGTTCGCGGCACCGTCATCCTGCCGCAAACCGTGCCGGACCGGCATTGCTGTGATATTGATCGGGAGGGGGATTAGTTCAAGAGGTCATATCACATTAAAATTCAGGTAAAACTTGCCTTTGAGAGAAAGTGGTTTCTGCTAAACGAATTTGCCGCTCAGTTTGAGAACGAATAATGGGATTACCGTTGCATTTGCAAACTCAATGACTGTCACGCGCCGAAATCACTTGTGCGCCGATAAAGCGGAGTTTGCTTCAGTCAAGGTTGGGGCAATATCGCCCCAACCTCATCCATTCGCGGTTTTCCCCAAAGCTGCGGGAATGCGCACCATATCATTAAGAATGCCGTCCAATCCGCCATAGACGTTCAAGGTGCTGATTTGGCTGGTGATTTTCTCCAGCACTTCCAGTTCCTTCAAGCGCAATAGCGTTGGGTTGCCTTCCATGACTTTGGCGGTATTGTGCAGTGACCGGGTCGCCTGGGTTTCTTCCCGGCGCTTGATCAGATTGGCTTCAGCCCGTTTTTGCGCTTCCACCACCTGGGCCAGGATAGTTTTCATTTCCCCGGGCAGGACAATATCCCGGGCTCCCACGCTGACGACGGTGATGCCGTATTCAGCGGCTTTTTTGGCAGCGATTTTCTTGACCTCCTGGTTCAACTGGTTTTTGTCCTCCAGCAGTTCATCCAGGGTTTGGGTGGAAACCACCGCCCGCAATGCCAGTTGCAATTCCCGATAGAGGAAGTCGTCCGGACTGGCGAGGGATTCACATACCTTGAGCGCATCGGCAACTTGCCAGGTTGCCGATAGATTGATGCGCAGGCTGACCCGGTCCTTGGTGAGGATTTCTTGGCCATTGACTTCCATGTTTTGCAACCGGCAGTCAATCTGACGGATTTTCAGATTGCGGTTGAATTTCCACCAGGCGTGAATACCCGGCTCTAATGCAATAGGTTGTTCACCGTCGATTTCCAGAAACCCCACATGTTGTTGAGGGATGGTTGCGGTGATGACGGCATCCACGGCGGAAGCTCTCAATTGCGGGGCTTTGGATGCCAGCACGATTCTGGCCAGGGTTTTGTCCAGTTTGAACTCCCGTAAAATGTTCAGCTTACGCACTTCGATATCGCCAAATCCACGCCAATACGCGCCTTCCCGGGCGGGTGGCTTGATTTCCCGCAGGGCGCCGTTGTTATAGACCAGCCCCACTTCCTGCTCGCCGGTTTGCCAGGATTGCAAATGTCGCCCCAAAATTTCGGGGTGCAATTTCAAAACCTTTAGAACTTCATCGCTGACACCGTTTTCCAGGGTGGTGCTAATGTCTTCCAGCAAAACCCGGTATTTCCTGTTCCAATTTAATAGTCTGTAAACGCCGGGCATTAAAACCTTTTGAAATTGTTCGTTCCTGAACAACAGACCCCGATGGGTTTCGGGAACGATGATTTTTTTAAAAAACAACATAGTCTTCTCCTTGCTTGAAACAAAATTCAAATGGCAAAAGCCCCACGCTCAGCCCGGCCCAATGGTTTGTGAAACCCAGGAGGATCAAGGGTGGGAGGGATATTGTCCCTCCGGGCCATGAACCCGCTGGAATCAAACCCGCCACCGGGGCGGTCTGGACGCTGATTCTTGCCATGGTTTGGCAGTCTCCGGCTTCCGCGGTGTGGGGCTTCCGTTTGGCTGCCCCGCGCCGGGAAACTTGAAGGCTTCCATTCCACGGCGCGAATCCGGGGTTTTTACCGTATGCCCTTGCGGGAGGAAAGAACGCCTTTCGGCTGGTAACGCTAGCCGGATTCGAACCGGCTACCCATCGATTACAGATCGATTGCTCTACCAGAATGAGCTATAGCGTTGGTCATGAGATGGATTCGAACCATCGTAACCACGTCGGGAAGACGCTATCCATTCCGTTCTGCCAGATACGCCCAGACTCAGTGAGTCCGGCGTCAGGCTGGTATCCAGAACCAGCACCGCAAGACAGCCCGGAAATGAATTCCTGGGGGGTATCCCCCCACCAGCAGGCGGCACTGGCATTCGGCCGCCACCGGTATGTTTTATCCTTTGACACAAACCACCTGTTTCAGTGTGTGGACAATTTCCACCAAGTCCCGCTGGGCGGCCATCACTTGTTCAATGGGTTTGTAAGCCGCTGGGGTTTCATCAATGACGCCCTCGTCCTTGCGGCATTCCACGCCGTCGGTGGCCAGCAGGTGCTGTTCCAGGGTGATTGCCTTTTTGGCCTCGGTGCGGGACATGACCCGGCCCGCGCCGTGACTGCAGCTGCAAAAGCTTTCCTCATTGCCCAGGCCCCGGACGATAAAAGATTTGGCTCCCATGCTGCCGGGGATGATGCCCATTTCTCCCTTTCTGGCGCTGACCGCGCCCTTGCGGGTTACCCAGACCCCCTGGCCATAATGCTGCTCCTTGCGGATGTAGTTGTGGTGGCAGTTCACCGCTTCCAGCGCCGATTCGAAAGTTCGTCCCAAGGCTTTGGCGATGACTTGCAGGGTTCTTCTCATCATGACCTCCCGGTTGACCCGGGCGAAATCCTGTGCCCAGGCCACCGCGGCTACATAGTCAGTGAAGTGTTCGCTGCCTTCGGGCAAATAAGCCAGATCCTGGGCGGGAAGGTGAATGAACCAGCGCTCCATTTCTTTCTTCGCCTTTTCAATGAAATGGTTGCCTATGGCATTACCAACCCCTCTTGAACCACTGTGCAGCATTACCCAAACTTGCTGGTTTTCATCCAGACACACTTCGATAAAATGATTGCCGGTACCTAGTGTTCCCAGATGTTTGATATTATTGGTGTTTTTTATGAATCCATGCTTTTCCGTCAGGCGATTGAATCCCTCGGCCAATGGTTGCCAGGCGTCGGCTACATCCTCTGGCACCTCGCCCCAACTTCCCTTGTCCCGTGCGCCGCGCCGTAATTTTTTGGAGCGGCCGTGGGGGACCGCCTTTTCAATGGCGCTGCGCATGTTACCCAGATGATCTGGCAGATCACTGGTGGTAAGGGAAGTTTTTACCGCCATCATCCCGCATCCCAAGTCAACGCCAACCGCAGCGGGAATCACCGCGCCCACCGTGGGAATCACGCTTCCGATAGTCGCGCCTTTGCCGACGTGGACATCAGGCATGGCCGCCACCCAGCGGTGGATAAAAGGCATCCGGGTAAGATTCAACAGCTGTTGTCTGGTTTTATCGTCGCATGGCACGCCCCGGGTCCAGGATTTCACCGGAACCTGGGAATAGGCTTCATGCATTACTTCGTAACTGACCATGTGATTTTCTCCTGTAAAAAAAATCTCTCATGAGGGTAACAGCATGGAGCGTGCCAAAAATTATTCAGGACCTATATTTCTTGTATGTTATTGAAACTGCGTTATTTTCTCCTGAAAAAGAAATTATGCTGGCAACCTGGATTCCAAACAGATAACATTTTCTGTATATAATTTTATAAATAGTTATAAAAATGAATAATACCGTTGTAAGTATTTTGGGCCAGCGTCTGGATAATGCTGGATACGGCCAAAAACGCTGGTTGCGTTGGCGTCCTACTTTATCGCTACTCATGCACCATGAGTTTCCCGTGGACGAACTGGTCTTGATCCACCATCGGGAGGAACAACGCCTGGCGGATCTCACCATGAATGATGTCTTGCACATCTGTCCCGGCTTGAAGGTGACACCCTATGTTACCGACTTTCATGATCCCTGGGATTTTGAGCAGGTCTATGGCCAGCTCCATGATTTTGCCCACGACTATCCTTTCGATCCTGAGCGCCGCCAATATTATTTCCATATCACTACTGGCACCCATGTTGCCCAGATATGTGTGTATTTGCTGACCGAGGCGAATTATTTCCCGGGCAAATTAATTCAAACCGCCCCGAGTAAAACCGGCCCTGACGGCGTTTATCAGATTATCGACCTGGATTTATCCCGTTATGACAAGATCGCTTCCCGTTTCCGCCGGGAAGAACAGGAGGCTATTCGCCATCTCAAAAGCGGAATCGAGACCCGCAACCGTGGATATAACCAGATGATTACGGAAATAGAGCAGGTGGCGGTACGGTCCACGGCGCCGATTTTCCTGACCGGTCCCACTGGCGTTGGCAAATCCCACCTGGCCAGGAAAATCTATGAATTAAAGCGGCAACGGGGCCAACTCACGGGACGTTTTGTGGAAGTTAATTGCGCCACCTTGCGCGGCGATAATGCCATGTCTACTTTGTTTGGCCATGTGAAGGGCGCTTATACCGGGGCCGCCCGAGACCGGGCCGGATTGTTAATGGAAGCAGACGGCGGTTTGCTGTTTTTGGACGAAATCGGCGAGCTGGGGCTGGACGAGCAAGCCATGTTGTTGCGCGCCATTGAGGACCGGGTATTTACACCCCTCGGTTCGGATCGTGAGGTCAGCAGTCATTTTCAGTTGATTGCGGGCACCAACCGGGATTTGCAAGAGCGGATAAGCCAGGGACTGTTTCGGGAGGATTTGTTGGCCCGGATAAACTTGTGGCGCTACAGTTTGCCCAGCCTGCGGGAAAGATCAGAAGATATCGAACCCAATATTGAGTTTGAATTGCAACGCTTTGCCCGGGAACGGAACCAGAAGGTCAGCTTCAACCGCGCCGCCAAAGCCAAATATCTCGCCTTTGCCTTAAGCAACGAGGCCTTGTGGCGGGCTAACTTCCGGGATTTGAACGCCAGCATCACTCGCATGGCCACCCTGGCCACCAGTGGCAGAATCAGCGAGGAAATTGTGGAAAACGAACTTGCCCGCTTGCGGGCGGATTGGCAGGGTGGCGTCAGGCTTGATGAAGACTTTGATTCCCTCGGGGCGTTGTTAAAAAAGGATGTTTATGAGCAGCTTGATCTGTTCGAGCGGCTTCAACTTGCCCAGGTTATCCGTATCTGCCAGCAAAGCCACAGCCTGGCCGACGCCGGCCGGAAATTGTTTGACAAAAGCCGCTTGCGCAGAAAAGCTGGTAATGATTCACAGCGTCTTCGGGCGTATCTCCAAAAATACGGTTTAGTATTTAAAGACTTGCAGCTAAGCTAGGTAAGCTCTGACGGAGCGGTTAGGGGCAGCTTTAAATCTGATGTTACGCAATTTACGGCAAAGACCGCGCTGTCACCCCCTCTCCCAGAGGGAGAGGGGGTTCAAGGCAGGGTTCGTCGCTCCCTCCACCGCTTGCGGGGGAGGGCCGGGGAGGGGGCTTTGTTTTGCCTGCGAGCCAATGAAAGGATTCCTTGTCTGGTCATGTACTGTGTTTGAGCCTGACTGTGCGTAACCTCAGTATAAAGGCTTTTTAACGGGCGATACGCGCCGAAATCACCTGGGTTCTGACAGTACGCAGCCTTTTTGCGGGCAGGTTGCGTAGGCCCAGGTTGATATATCTTGTTCTGCCGGCCAGCAAAACGCCGAATAAACGGCGCTTGAATTGCCGACTGTGTCCTCTGGCGTCCTGGTATTGAACGGCAATGACGACGCCTCTCATATCATGCTGGGTTGGATTGCTTATCTCGGCTTTCAAGCGCCCAAACAAATCCACGCCGGTTCTGAGGCGCAGGTATTGCCCGGGATTACCGCCGCGAGGATTAACCAGCGATTTGCGGGAAGATTTGCCGCGCCCAACAATACTACGCCAAGGCAAAAGGCAGTATCGGTGGGCGGCCAGGGTATTGTCCAGGTATTTGTTGAGCAGGGCGCGTTTCAGATAGTAATAGAAAAAATCGCCATTCAGGCGGATGGCTTTGTCGAAGTGTCTTTTGGCGGCACGGAAATTTTGTCTTTTCCCTTCGATATCTCCGAGCAGCGCGCAAAAATGGCCTTCCTTGGGTTCGATCTGGATGGCCTTATTGGCCAGCCTGAGCGCCTGGCTGAGATCGCCTTCCGCCAGAGCCTTCCGCCCCTTGCCATAGGCATCGTAAGCTGGTTTGACCCGTTTGAGATGGGCCAGTTTTTGTCGAAAGCGCTTAACCCCTATAATGCCGCCCTTGGGTAATGTCGCCGCGGTTCGCATGTTATTTTCCACCCGTTCCTGTGACGGCGGGTGGCTGGCAAGCAAGCCAGTCAACCAGTTCCGCCGGCGTCCCTTGGCCAGCTCGACAAAGGTTTTTTGCAAGGTGACCGCCCCCTGCGGGTCATAACCCGCCCTAGACATATATTTCATGCCGTAGAGGTCTGCTTCCCGTTCCGCGTCCCGGCCATATTCTGGGTTAGAAGCGCCGAGCCTAACTGGGCGCCCAAGGTTGCCAGCTGGGCATAATTGGAACCCTGGGTGCCGATGGCGGTCGCCAAAATCGCGCCTTTTAACAACATGCCACGGGATAATTTGCGGGCGGTGTGTTTTGCTGCCGCATGCACGATTTCATGACCAAGCACGGCCGCCAGCTCGGCTTCGTTATTGAGTTCCGTCAGCAGGCCCCGGTTAATTGAAATCTTCCCGCCAGGCAGCGCCCAGGCGTTGGGAACGGAATTGTTGATAACCTTGAATTCATATGGTAAGCGGCGGTCGCTGACAGCCGCCAGCTTTTGGCCGATTTCGTTTACATAGGCGGTCAATTCTGGATCGGCCACATAATCCCCTCCCTGGATTTGCCGCATGGGGGCGTAATTTTTTTGCCCGATTTGCAGTTCAATGGATTCGGGAACCAACATTAGCTCTCTGTGACCTGTGACAGGATTGACCGCGCAGCCACCCAGGCAAATGGCAAGCAGAAGCAGGGAAAAAAGCAGATTTTTTCATTTTCGCAAGTCCAAGCAGTTATATTACCGAGCCGCTGTAGTTGAATGCGGTTAGCAGTCCGTTGATTTTAGATGTATTTTTGAGTTACGTTGTGTTGATGTCAATACAGTCAGAATGCCGCAAACCTTGTCGGACCGGCATTGCTGTGATATTGATCGGGAGGGGGATTAAGGGCCTATTATGCGTTTGCCATTAAAAAGAGAGAAGCCGGCGCATCCTGCGCCGGCGGGAAGTTGAAGCGATTTTTTAATTACGGGGTTTTTTCCTCCATGACATTCCCGCAATGAGTCCGTAGGCGGGCAGCGCCATCACAAGGGCGGGCGGCAAGGGAACCGCCTGGGGGATGACAAAGTTATCCAATGAGGTTTCTTCGCAGCAACTTTTGGAAATAGGGTCAAACGGCTCGTTCCAGGTGATTTTGGTGATGGGGGTATCGCTAAGCACACCAATGAAAACCGGCGTTTGTTCCGTGGCCCCGGGAGGCACCGGGAATGGCCCCAAGGAATCCCCGTCTTTGAATTCTATGCTCAGCAGCCCGGGATTGGCGTCCGGGTCAAATGCCTCTATATCAAAGCCAACGGCTTTGTGGGGCAGGGAAAAATGGATGTCATAGGCGGAAAAGGCCCCGTTATCTCCCCGTCCCTGGTTATCAATGGAGAATAGCTCTTTATCGCCGGTGCCTTGGAAAATTTCCAGGCGGTCCAGGTTGGTGGTGACAGAAATCCCCGGCAAGAATTCCACGCCCATCATATCGGTCCCGTTGGGAAAACTCTCGAAATCCTGGGTGTCTGTCGGTCCGCCCAAATCCGCCAGGAAAGAGGCGCGGTTTCCGTAAACGGTATAGGTTGCGGCATTTACCAAGGCAGGTAAGGTCATGGCGATCCCAAGACACGTAATCACTAAAAGATTTGCTGGTTTCTTCATGATGATCTCCTGTGGTTAATTGGTTATGGTGTTATTCAGTAAATTTTTTCAACTGACAACCTTCCGACATTTCCACCACCAGGCTCCAGTCATCCAGCCAGAAATTAGGGTTGGCGCCTGTGGAAAAATTGGTTACTTTCCACTCAACGGTAACTTCGACGGTTTTGAAGTTATCGCTGTTGTTTTTTACGCACTGATGCCGGCTCATGGCGTGGCCTTCCCAAGATCCATCGCCTTCCGTTCCACCGTCGGTGCTATCAAAGGCAAAGGTATCTGGAGGAAACACCGAAGCTTTCGGCGCGCCTTCGCTGCCATCTATGAGAATCCTCACTTCGCACCAGCCGAAATCGGTTTTCCCGGCCAAATCTTTACAGCGCGATTCCGCGTCAAAACTGGCATTGACCAGTACCGTGCTGCGGGGTGGAATTGTCACTTTTGTCCTGGCGTGTTTTAAGGGAACGAACTTCCGGGAAGAGGTGGTCTGCGGCTTGGTGCTGCTGATGACCTGTTTAAAAAAATGCGCACCGGAAGTGCGGACTTCATAATCCGATTCTTTCACCGGGGGCAAAATGATGACCGGAGGATCAAGCGGGTTTAATTGTGGTTCGTCAATCAGATTGACCAGGTTATCCCTGAGATCAGCCGAAGCAGGTTGGCCCAGGGCGGAAGAAAGCACGAACAATGTGGTTAAAAGGCTTCTCTATTCATAACAGTCTCCTTTTTCATTGAGGTTGATGGTTCAACTTCAGTCCTTTGCGGAATTAACGCATCCTTTCGTTAACTCAAGATAAGAAGACGTTGAAAACTATGAGTAATAAAAATTTTACAAAAATTCTGTGAGATATTTGCTTGACAATCCTGGGCTTTCATGTTCTAGGGACTCACTTGGCTTTAATTGGCCATTACAAAAACGGTGCTCGAAGTTGGCGGGATTTATTCTCCTTGAACGGACCAAATTTTTTACGAGACTCTTATGCCTTAGGTTTCATGGCAAAAGGGATTGGCTTTTTTTACCTAGGGGCGGCTACACTACCATAAACAGGCAATCGGGGAAGGAAGGGGAATCATGTCCAACAATTGTGAAGACTTCATCATCGCCGTGATGGCGAAAGACCGGCCTGGCATTATTGCCGCCATCGCCCAAACGGTGTTCGAGCTTGGCGGGAATGTGACCGAGTTGAGTCAAACCGTGATGGGCGGTTATTTTACTTTGATTCTTAGGGCCACATTGCCGGCGGAGCGGGAGGAAAACGTTATAAAGCAACGTCTGGAAGGGGACTGGCCCCAGTTAGGGCTGGCGGCGTGCGTGAGGCGTTACACGCCCGAGCGGTTGTTTGAGCCGGAATTGGATACCGCTGCGTATTTTCTGACCATGCAGGGCGGGGACCGCCCCGGCTTGATTGCCCGCATAACCCGTTATCTTGCCGGGCGGCAAATCAATATAGAAGACCTTTACACCCGTACTGAAGGCGACGCCATTACCTTGATCTTGCAAATCCGTCCCCAAAACCGGCGGAGCGCGGAGCAATTGCGGGAGGATCTGGACAAGCTGGGCGAAGAACTGGGCATTCAAATTCATCTGCTCCACCAGGATATCCTCCGCGCCACCAGTGAAGTGGGTGCGATTCGCCGGATGGTGCGACAAGGAGAGTGTCTGTCATGATGCGGATTGAAGATATCTTGATGACGCTGCGCATGTTCCAGGACGAGAACTGCGATGTGCGCACCGTGACGCTGGGCATCAATCTGATGGATTGTGCTGATTCTGATATAGCAGTCACATGCCGCAAGCTTCAGAAAAAAATCCGCCGCCTTGCGGGCAATTTGGTCCAGGAAGGTACTCGGGTGGCCGAAGATTATGGCATTCCCATTGTCAATTTCCGCATTGCCATTACTCCGGTGGCGTGGTGGGCGGCGGAGCACGACGTGGATGGTGTGGCGCGGGTGGCCAGGGCGCTCGATGAAGTGGCGAAAGAAGTGGGCGTGGATTTTGTCGGCGGCTTTTCCGCGCGGGTGGAAAAGGGCGCCACCCGGTCCGATAATGCATTGATTGCCGCCATTCCCCAGGCACTGGCATCCACCGAACGGGTCTGCGGTTCGGTCAATGTGGCTTCCACCCGGTCCGGCATCAATATGGATGCTTTGCTGGCGGTGAGCCGGTCGATTCTCGATCTGGCCAGGCGCACTGCCGATGCCGACGGGTTTGGTTGCGCCAAACTGGTGATTTTCGCCAACATGCCTGACGACAATCCCTTCATGGCCGGCGCGGTGCACGGCGCGGGCGAGCCAGAATGCGTGATCAATGTGGGGGTAAGCGGCCCTGGCGTGGTCAAGCGGGCAGTGGAACGGCTGCGGGCCGGTTGCGGTGACCTGAATTTGGGGGATTTGGCCGAGGAGATCAAATGCACTGCCTACCGCGTCACCCGCATCGGCGAGTTGATTGGCACCGCCTTGGCGCAGCGGTTGGGGGTTCCCTTTGGCATTGTGGATTTGTCCCTGGCCCCGACGCCGCGGATTGGCGATTCAGTGGGCGAAATTTTGCAGATGATGGGGATTGAGCGCGTTGGCGCTGCCGGTTCCACCGCCGCCCTGGCTTTGTTGACCGATGCCGTCAAGAAAGGTGGCGCGTTTGCTTCTTCCTCGGTGGGTGGATTATCGGGGGCGTTTATCCCGGTGAGTGAAGACGCGGTTCTGGCGGAAGCCGCCGCCCGGGGCGATTT
>LSNW01000037.1 GCA_001566965.1 Methylothermaceae bacteria B42
ATCCAGCTATTTTCCGGAATGGTGTTTAATTTTTCGATAGCCGGGGAGATATCGGTAAATGTAAAGTTATCCGCATGAAGAAGTTTTAAAGGCAGAGTAGCGCTGACTAGCGCGGAGGTGAAGCAGAGTGTTTTTTTAAGCATATTTTTTATTCCTCATAGTACTCATTGTTGATGAGGGTCTCATGAGTTATATAAGGATTTGATTATAATCAGAAATTCCTCTACTAGTCTTTATAACATAAACAATAAGAATATGTAAAATCCAAGGCTTCAGAATCAAATTGTCAATAGCTGGTCAATTTGTTCGTAGTATTTTTGAATACAACATTGCTTGTTGCAGGAGCGGTATCAACTATATTTAGGTGTTTTTTAATTCTTGTTGCCCATTATTTTGTTTGTTAGAAAAACATAACGAAAACATATTGCTTTAAGGGAAATAGGGGAAAATAACAGGTTATCTTAAGTTTTTAACGAATAGAGCCAAGGTAAGATTACTATGACAACGAATGCATGAGGAACCTTAGATAAAGGAAAGATCACTGGTTCCTCAATTTGGTTATACCTTCGCTAGATTTCGTTAGTTGTTTTCGGTTTTACCTGCTAAGGGTGTTGAAATTTGAAACCAGTGAGCGGGATTAGCCACGGTCGCTTTGAGGGATAAGTTTGTGATCATTAGAATTTAATGCGGTCACGCAAGTAAAGGATTTTTCTCCTCCAGGACCGCATCATTTAAACACGTAAAGGATTAATTGGAGGGGGCTGATTCGAAAGCCTCGCCGGCAGGGAGGCCGGTGTGGCGCCTACAGGGGCAATCCCGGACCGAAAGTCCAGTGGACTTTCGCAGCCGGGCGAGCGTCAAGCAGGGAGGTTTGGGTAGGACTTTCTTGCACTGCAGGATTGCGCGGCAAGAAAGTATTAATGGCATTTTTCGAAGCAGACCACCTGCCCCAGCTTGAATAGATCACGGAGCCCTGTTTTCTCCTCGGGCTAGGCTGAAAAAGGTGTAAAAATCCGTTAAAATCATGTTTCTCAAATTTAGATAATGATAATTAGGAGTGGTTTCATGCAAGCACCCTGGATTGCCCCATCGATTCTTTCTGCTGATTTTGCCCGGCTTGGAGAGGAAGTAGATAACGCCTTGGCGGCGGGCGCCGATATTGTGCATTTTGACGTGATGGATAATCACTATGTGCCAAATTTGACGATTGGTCCGCTGGTATGTGAGGCGCTGCGTAAACACGGGGTGACTGCTCCTATTGACGTGCATTTGATGGTCAAGCCGGTGGATCGGATTATTCCTGATTTTGCCAAAGCCGGCGCTTCGATCATTACTTTTCATCCGGAAGCTTCCGATCATATTGACCGTAGCCTGCAATTGATCCGTGACAATGGCTGTAAGGCGGGGCTGGTGTTTAATCCTGCAACCCCCTTGGACTACCTGGATTATGTCATGGAAAAAATAGACATGATTTTGTTGATGTCCGTGAACCCTGGTTTTGGTGGCCAGTCTTTTATTCCCTATGTGCTCGACAAAATCAAAGATGCGCGCAAGCGCATTGATGAAAGCGGACGGGATATTCGCTTGGAAGTCGATGGCGGCATTAAAGTCGATAATATCGGCGCTGTGGCAGCCGCGGGCGCCGATACATTCGTTGCCGGATCTGCCATCTATGGACAGTCTGATTACAAGGCGGTGATCGACGCCATGCGGGCTGAAATTGCGAAAGTAAGAGGTTAAACAGGTTCTAAGCTCATATTATGTTGCATACTTCTGATTTATACGAGCGATGGCGATGGGCGACTTAACTATCGCTATTTAATTCTTGTTTTCTGGACCGGTTTTATCTAAAAACTGAATTCCAGCTTTTTGAAGAACGTATATTTTTGGAAGGAGCAACATGACGCCCGAGCAATTCGACGAACTGGCGAAACAGGGTTACAACCGCATTCCCGTCACCCGGGAAGTCCTCGCCGATTTAGACACGCCTTTAAGCGCCTATTTGAAACTGGCGGCAAAGCCCTATACCTATCTTTTTGAATCAGTCCATGGGGGCGAGCAATGGGGGCGATATTCCATTATTGGCTTGCCTGCCCGGCGGGTAATCAAAGTACATGGCAATACGGTTCAGGTATTGCGAGGCAGAGACGTTCTAGAAACCACAGAAGTGCGGAATCCGCTTGTCTGGATTAAGGATTTCGCCACTCGTTACAAAACCCCCCATTTGCCCGAAATGCCCCGTTTTAGCGGTGGATTGGTGGGTTATTTTGGCTACGAAACCATCGGATTTATCGAGCCCAAGCTGGCAGGCGCAGGCGCCAAGCCGGACCCTTTGAAATCAGCGGATATTTTGTTGATGGTATCCGAAGATTTAGTGGTATTTGACAATGTCTCTGGTAAATTGCAGTTGATTACCCACGCCGATCCCAATGAACCCGATGCCTTATCCAGAGCGGAATCACGGCTGGCAATGTGGGTCAATCGGTTGCGGGAAAGTTTTTCTTATCCCCAGGAGTCATCGGCGCGTGCAATTAGTGAAGCGGATTTTGTTTCCGGCTTTACCCAGGAGGGTTTTGAGCAGGCAGTTAAGCGGATCAAGGAGTATATTGTGGCCGGTGACGTCATGCAGGTGGTGTTGTCGCAGCGGCTGTCGATTCCATACCGGGGGGACCCTTTAAGCGTTTATAGGGCGTTGCGTTGTTTGAACCCATCACCTTATATGTATCATTTGGATTTGGAGGATACCCATATTGTCGGTTCTTCTCCTGAAATTTTAGTGCGTCTGGAAGATAATACAGTCACTGTGCGTCCCATTGCCGGAACCCGGCCCAGAGGCGCAACGCCTGAGGAAGACAAGGCACTGGAAGAAGAATTGTTGTCGGACCCCAAAGAGCTGGCCGAACATCTCATGTTGATAGATCTGGGTCGTAACGATGTGGGGCGGGTAGCGGAAGTGGGCAGCGTGAAGGTTACCGATGAAATGATTGTCGAGCGTTATTCCCACGTCATGCACATTGTGTCCAATGTAGTGGGGAAATTATCCCCGGGATTGGACGCTTATGACGTCTTGGCGGCCACCTTCCCGGCGGGTACGGTTTCCGGGGCCCCCAAAATCAGGGCGATGGAGATTATTGCAGAACTTGAACCGGTAAAGCGGGGCATCTATTCCGGCGCGGTGGGTTATATTGGCTGGTCGGGCAATCTGGATACAGCCATTGCTATCCGTACTGCAGTGATCAAGGACGATACCCTCCACGTTCAAGCCGGCGCCGGGATTGTCTATGATTCTGTTCCGCGCAAGGAATGGGAAGAGACGATGAATAAAGGGCGTGCCTTATTCCGGGCAGTGGCTCAAGCGGCAGGAGGGTTAACCACATGAACCGGGTAGTAATGATAGATAATTACGATTCATTCACCTACAACCTGGTTCAATATTTGGGGGAACTGGGCGCGGAGGTGAAGGTGGTGCGGAATGACCAAGTGACGGTTGAAGCCATCGAAAGCCTTGCGCCGGACCGCTTGGTTATTTCCCCTGGCCCTTGTACCCCGAAAGAAGCGGGGATTTCGGTGGCGGCCATTGACTATTTCAAAGGCAGGCTACCTATTTTAGGCGTGTGTTTGGGACATCAAAGCATTGGAGTGGCATTCGGTGGCCGAATCATTCATGCCAAAACCATCATGCATGGGAAGACGTCGTTAGTGCATCATCACAACCAAGGGGTGTTCAGAGAGCTGGAAAATCCCTTTGAAGCCACCCGTTACCACTCTCTCGTGGTAGCCCGTGACAGCCTGCCGCAGTGTTTGGAAATTACCGCTTGGACTGAAGACAAGTACGGCGAATTTGAGGAGATTATGGGACTTCGCCACAAGGAATATGCTATCGAAGGTGTCCAATTCCATCCGGAATCTATCCTCACCCAACATGGCCACGACTTACTGCGCAATTTTCTGGAAAGCTAATGGAAATCCAGGCAGCCATACAAAAATTGTTGGATGGAAACGATCTCAGCCGGACAGAGATGTGCCAGATTATGGCGCGAATCATGTCTGGAGAGGCATCGGAAGTTCAAGTGGCAGGATTTTTAGTGGCGCTGCGGGCCAAAGGCGAGCGTGTCGATGAAATCACCGCGGCGGTAGAGGTATTGCGGGAAAAAGCGCTTAAAATACAGGTATCTGGGGAGCATTTAATTGACACCTGCGGTACCGGCGGAGACAGCGCCGGCACTTTCAATATTTCCACCACGGCGGCCTTTGTCGTCGCTGCGGCGGGTGGGCAAGTGGCCAAACATGGCAATCGTTCTGTTTCCAGCCGCAGTGGCAGCGCGGATGTGCTGGAAGCCTTAGGCGTCAACCTGGATTTAACCCCGGCGCAAGTGAAGCAATGTATTGAGGAAATTGGTGTCGGTTTTCTTTATGCGCCCCGTCATCACGGCGCCATGAAGCATGTTGCCTCCGTGCGCCGTCAACTGGGGGTTCGGACGCTGTTCAATTTGCTTGGACCGCTTCTCAATCCCGCCTCCGCGCCTTATCAGCTTTTGGGGGTGTTTGACTCGCGTTATGTGGAACTTTTGGCCCAAGTGTTGAGGAATCTGGGGAGCCGTCATGTGCTAGTGGTACATGCGGAAGATGGCCTGGATGAAATCAGCCTGGCCTCTCCTACCCTGGTAGCCGAATTACAGGCAGGACAGATACAGACTTATCAAGTCACACCGGAGCAATTTGGCTTCGAGCGCGCCCCGTTGACAGCCCTGAAAGTGGGCAACGTGGATGAAAGCAAGGAAATTCTGACTTCGGTGTTATCGGGTAATCCAGGTTCTGCCCGGGATATTGTGGCTTTGAATGCGGGCGCTGCAATCTATGCGGCTGACTTAAGCGATGATCTGGCGCAAGGCGTGGAAAAGGCCAGGGAGATTTTGGCAAAGGGACTGGCCCAAAAAAAACTCACCGCTTTGATCGAGTGGACCCAGGCCCAGCCGAAGTTGGTTTAGATTTGGTTCAATGAATTTTGTTATTTTTGTGAAACAAGGTAATCATTATGTCCCAGCAACCCGCTGATATCTTGCAAAAGATTTTAGCCACCAAGGAGGAAGAAGTCTCGCAACGCAAGCGCCGCATGCCCCTCAATGAAATAAGGGAAATCGCTGAAGGGATGGGTATCCCTGCGGATTTTCAGGGAGCGCTGGAGCGGAAGATTGAAAGCGGCCAGCCTGCAGTGATTGCCGAAGTCAAAAAAGCCTCGCCCAGCCAGGGCGTTATTCGGGAAAATTTTGATCCCAGGGAAATCGCCCACAGTTATGCCCGCGCGGGTGCCGCGTGTATGTCGGTACTGACGGATAAGACCTATTTTCAGGGCTCGGAAGCTTATTTGCAGCTGGCTAAAACGACCTCGGGGCTGCCGGTGCTGCGCAAGGACTTTATGATTGATCCCTATCAAGTCTATGAAGCCAAGGCAATCCAAGCCGATGCCATTCTTCTTATTGTGGCGGCTTTAGAAGATGCCTTAATGCAAGATTTAGCCCAATTGGCGGACGAATTGTCCCTGGCTGTCCTGGTTGAAGTCCATGACGCGCATGAATTGGAAAGGGCGATGGAATTGGATCAGGCAATCTTGGGTATTAACAATCGTAATCTTCGTACTTTTGAAACTAGTTTAGACAATACGTTACAGCTATTGCCTTTGATTCCGAAAGGAAAATTGGTGGTAACTGAAAGCGGCATTCACACGCCCGAAGATGTTAAAAAGATGCGGCAAGCGGGGGTCCATGCTTTTTTAGTGGGAGAGTCATTTATGCGCGCACAGGACCCTGGGGAGAAGCTGAAAGAATTATTTTTACTATAAATAGGATCTAAAACCTGTTAATTTGTCTGTAACACACTGATAATATTTAGTTTTTAGGAAAATCCGGGCCGTATATTCATAGCTGCTTACAAATATTGCTTGAGGGCATTTAGCCTAAGGTTCATCCACTTCAATCGGCCAGCTGACAATATGCCTCAGGTCGAACTTGTCCCGGAGCTTGGGAATAATTTCAAGGACACGGTCTTCCTGGTCAAAAAACTCAATGATAAGTGGCAATTGCAGTGATAGCGAGAGTAAAGAAGTCGTGTGTAGCTGCCCTGATTTGCCATAACCGGCAATGGCGCGGATCAAAGTCACGCCAATGACTTTTTCATCATCGTGGAGAAAGCCGAGAATTTTGTCGATCGGGGATTCCCCTTCCAAAGTATAAACGCGAGCCATCCGATATTGCGTCATGACATTCTCCCGGCGGTCAAGCCCAACCAAACCCCAAAGCTGCAAAGGAGGAAATTGAGTGAAAACAGAATTAAAGGTTTAGACCAATTGTGACTGAACTCGTCTCCGCTTTCCAGTAAATGAAAAATCAAGTAAAGCCCGGAAGCCATGGCAAATAATCCTAGTAAGGTGATTAACGTCGCGGCCCGCCATTCCGGGTGGAGGGAAGTATGGCGGGTGGCCAGGATAAAAATGAATCCCAGTAAAAATGCCCCCAGGAGATTGAGAAGGATTTGCCCATAGGGGAAGGTGTGCGGTGGTAGCAATGCTTCCGGCAGTAATATCAAACTGCGCCCCATTACCACCCCAAGTGTGACCGCGGCAAGGCATAAAGCCACGCTGGCGAGAACATTGGTCAAGGCGCGGAATAATTGCCCCTGTTCAATTAAAGACAGGGTTTCCAGGGAAAAAGTGGAAAATGTCGTGAAGGCGCCCAAAAATCCCACCAGCAGGGCGGGTCGGTAGGCAGCCGCCAGGCGCCCGACCGGTTCCGCCAAAAGGCCTTCGCTCAACAGACCAATGAGAAACGAGCCAATGATATTGACAGCCAGGGTACCGTAGGGAAAATCCCGTCCCAACCATTGATAGACACCGCTGGAAACAAGAAAACGCAACAGGGCCCCCGAGGCTCCGCCTATCATGATGGCGAAAGCCTGGAGCAGGGTCATGGCACCAGTGAAAGTAAAATCCCCGCTGCTACTGCCGAGCCGATAACGCCGGCGACATTGGGACCCATGGCGTGCATCAGCAGGAAATTATGGGGGTTGCTTTCCAGCCCGACCTTGTTGGCCACGCGCGCCGCCATGGGGACGGCGGAAACGCCGGCAGCACCGATTAAAGGGTTGATTGGGGTCTTACCCACTTTATTCATCAACTTGGCCATAAGAAGTCCAGTGGCGGTTCCCAGGGAAAAGGCAATGGCGCCCAACACTAATATTCCCAAAGTCTCCATTCTCAAAAAGGCTTCCGCGTTGAGTTTGGAACCCACGGAGAGCCCTAGAAAAATGGTGACGATGTTTATTAATTCATTTTGCGCAGTTTTGCTCAAACGTTCAACCACGCCGCTCTCGCGCATGAGGTTACCGAGGGCAAACATGCCTATCAGAGGCGCGGCCGAGGGTAGAAGCAGCGCGGTAAGAAGAATCAGCATCAACGGAAAGATAATCTTTTCCAGTTTGCTGACGGTTCTAAGCTGGAGCATTTCAAGATTACGCTCTTTCTCCGTAGTGAGCAGGCGCATGATGGGCGGCTGGATCAGGGGCACCAAGGCCATGTAGGAATAAGATGCCACGGCAATGGGCCCAAGCAAATGGGGGGCGAGTTTGGAGGCTACGTAAATCGAAGTAGGGCCGTCGGCACCGCCGATTATGGCAATGGCGGCCGCATCCTTCAGGGTGAAATCCATGCCTGGGATGGCGTTGATAGCGATAGCGCCAATTAGCGTGCCGAATATACCGAATTGCGCTGCCGCTCCCAAGAGTAATGTCCTGGGATTGGCCAACATAGGGCCGAAGTCAGTGAGGGCACCGACACCCATGAAAATTAATAACGGAAAAACGCCAGTTTTGATCCCGTAATAAAGATAATGAAGAATGCCGCCTTCATCGGAAATTCCCGCCACAGGAATATTGCTGAGTACCGCACCAAAGCCGATGGGAAGCAACAACAAAGGCTCGAAGCCTTTGCGGATGGCCAAATATAGTAATAAGAATCCTATCGCAATCATCAACGCCTGGCCTGGGGTGAAATTAGCCAGGCCGGTGCTTTGCCAAAGCAGGGTCAATTTTTCCATGAGTTATTGTTTTTCCTGTTAGCCCAAAGTGATCAATGTATCGTCCACGGCCACGGCATCGCCTTCCCTTACCAACACCGATTGCACGGTGCCGCTTTGTTTGGCGCGGACTTCCGTTTCCATTTTCATCGCTTCCATCATCACCACCACGTCGCCTTCCGTCACCAGATCTCCCTGGGAGACCAGTACCCTGAGCACTGTCCCGGCCATGGGCGCGGTAATCGTGGTTTCTCCATGGGAAGCTGCAGGCAGGGAGGTGGCGGCGGGTTCGATAGTTGTGACACTGCCACTTGGCGCTACCTGAACTTGATAGGCCTTGTTGTTGACGACCACAGTATAAGCCGCAGGTGCTGAAGGGGAAGTCGCCGTTTGGACGGGTTTGGACGTTTCTGGAGAGGCTTCGGCCTGAGGCGGCGGTTCGAAGGCGGCGGGATTGCCCCGTTCTTGAATAAATTTCCAGCCCACTTGCGGGAATAGGGTATAAATCAGAACATCTTCGATTTCGTTATCCGCCAGCTTGACACCGTGCTCCTGGGCCAACCGCTTTAGCTCGGCGGTTTGTTTTTCCAGTTCCGGTTCCAGTAAGTCAGCGGGGCGGCAGGTGATCGGTTTCTCCCCTTGCAGCACCCGTTCCTGCAAATCTTTGTCCACCGGCGCGGGCGTTGCGCCGTATTCCCCTCTCAGCAAAGCTTGCACTTCTTTGGTGATGGTTTTGTATCTTTCTCCGGATAAGACGTTTATCACTGCCTGGGTGCCGACGATCTGAGAAGAGGGTGTGACCAAGGGGATATAGCCCAGATCCTTGCGTACCCGGGGGATTTCCTCAAGGACTTCGTCCAACTTGTCTGCGGCATTCTGTTCTTTCAGTTGGTTCTCCATGTTGGTCAACATGCCGCCTGGCACCTGGGCCACCAGAATACGGCTGTCCACGCCCTTGAGCGCGCCTTCGAACTTGGCGTACTTTTTCCGGATTTCACGGAAATACAGGCCGATTTCCTCGACTAATTCCAAATCCAGACCCGTATCCCGCTCGTGACCTTGAAAAATCGCAATCAAAGTCTCCGTAGGGCTGTGGCTATAAGTCATGCTCATGGAGGAAACGGCGGTATCGAGGTTGTCGATGCCCGCTTCAGCAGCGGCATAAAATGTAGCCACACTCAACCCGGTGGTGGCGTGGCAATGCAGGTGAACGGGAATATCAATGGCTTCCTTGAGACGGCTGACCAGCTCGGAAGCCACATGGGGATTCAGCAGGCCGGCCATGTCCTTGATGCACACCGAGTGGGCGCCCATATCCTCAATCCGCCGGGCCAGCTCCAGCCAGGTATCGATGGTATGAACCGGGCTGACGGTATAGGACATGGTGCCCTGGGCGTGTTTGCCAGAAGCGATGACTGCCTTGACAGCGTGTTCGATATTGCGCAGGTCATTCAGTGCGTCGAAGATACGAAAAACGTCAATCCCATTCAGCGCCGCCCGTTCGACAAAGGCATCCACCACATCGTCGGCATAATGCCGGTAGCCCAAGAGATTCTGCCCTCTGAGCAGCATTTGCAACGGCGTATTCGGCAGCGCTTTTTTAAAAGCCCGCAATCTCTCCCAAGGGTCTTCGCCGAGGAAGCGGATGCAGGCATCGAAAGTCGCGCCTCCCCAAGCTTCCATAGACCAGAATCCCACCTGGTCGAGCTTGGGGCAAATCGGCAGCATATCCTCCAGGCGGAAGCGGGTGGCAAGCAAGGATTGATGCGCGTCACGCAATACAACTTCGGTGATACCCAACGGCTTGGTCATGGATAAAAGGCCCTTTATTGATTATTGGTTACAAATGGTTCTGTTGGCATTTAGAATCATTTTCCTTCCCGATAGCGATGTACCGCCGCGCTTATGACGGCAATGATATCTTCGTCTTCTTGGTTGTGGGAAACAGGGATGGATCTGGATGTGCCTGGAGATTCATGATCTTGTGGGAAGAAGGCCGTCAAAAGAAATGACATTAAGCTGACAAAGGCGACCAACATGGCCAGGAATACAAACACAATCCCCATGCCAATCACCATCAGTTCCAGCCCTGCATTGAACATTTCGCTCATATTTTTTGCTAACTTATTGTAAGTTATCGACTATCTAGCCAACAGGAAGACACAAAGGTTTATAAATTTACCATTGTAGAGGGCAAAAATATACATTACAGGAAAGAATCCAGACTTTAGTCCAATTGAGATTGCAACAGTATGATTTGTGATCAGGGCCGACATCCGCCTCTATCCCAAAAGGCCGACACACTCGCCCTTCAATGTTGTTACACCTTGTTTTTTCCTGATTTCCTTTACAGTCCGCGGGTGGATTGCAGCTCCTTTGATCTGACCCAGTAATTATTGCTTGGGACATGTCCTGATTATTTCTCCGGCCAGCCTTGGTCCCCGGTAAATGAGTCCTGTGTAGAGTTGGACTAATTTGGCGCCTGCCTCGAATTTGGCATTGGCGTCTTCGGCGCTTAGGATGCCGCCGCAGCCGATAATGGGGATTCGGTCCCCCAATAATGTATGAAGCCGGCGAATGATTTCAGTGGATTTTTTGGATAGCGGGCGGCCGCTGAGTCCGCCTGGCTCTTCGCCATGAGGGAATGATTGCACAGGGGAATGGTCGAGGGTGGTGTTGGTGGCGATGACGGCATCAATTTTGTGATGCAAAAATAGTGCAGTTTGTTCTTCGAGTTGCTTTTCCGTGAGATCCGGGGCGATTTTGACGGCGATGGGCAGGCGTTTGCCCTGTTGTTCGGTTAATTGTTGCCGCCGCTCAAGCAATTGACTTAGCAGGTGATCCAGCGCTTTGCCGTGTTGCAGGTCCCGAAGCCCCGGAGTATTGGGGGAGGATATATTGATGGTGACATAATCGGCCAGGCAGTACACCTTTTCCAACCCTGTCAGATAATCCTCGGCGGCTTTTTCCTGGGGGGTGTCTTTGTTTTTCCCCAGGTTGACACCGAGAATGAAATCCCGCCTATCCAGTTTTCTGAGATTGGCCACCATATGGTCAACACCTTGATTATTGAAGCCCATGCGGTTGATCAAGGCTTCCGCCTGGGGAATGCGAAAGAGCCTGGGCGGCGGGTTGCCGGGTTGCGGCCTGGGGGTGACGGTGCCGACTTCGATAAAGCCAAAGCCCAATTGTGCCAGCCCTGGTATATGGTCGCCGTTTTTGTCCAAACCGGCGGCCAGGCCCACGCAGTTGGGGAAACTCAGGCCCATGACTTTAATGTCGGCGGGTGGAAATTTTTGCCGCAAGGGGTTGAGTGGCCCCAACTTGGCTGCCCAGTCCAAAGCGTTCAAGGTGAAATGGTGGGCAGTTTCCGGGTCGAGACGGAAAAGCCAGGGTTGAGCCAGGCGATACCAATCCATTATGGATTGTTTTCCCGGGGAATGGCGTCCCTAATTTGCTGTAATTTTTGATAATTCAATGGGTTGCCTCGTTGCTGTTGATCGCATAATGCGCCGCGGAACCCCAGGTAATCCGGTTCCAAGGCCAATAGCGCGGAAATATCTTCAAATCGGAGGGAGCCGGCCAATCCAGTGAGTAGTGCTTGTTCCCGGGCCTTGTCGATAAAATGCTGCAAAAAAGGCAAAGGCCGGAGTTTGGTCAGGGGTCCTTGTTTCTTGCGGGCGGTATCTAGCATGACGCCGGTAAACCCCGACTTTGCCAACGCCTCTATCAGAGGCAGGGCAATCAAGTAGTCGGCGAACAGTACGGCAATCAAGGCCAAATCCTGGGCAAGAGGCTTGAGCATACGTAGGGTGCCATCCATATCGCCTCCCGGGAAAAAACCAATTTTTATGAAATCGACACCGGTGGCGCCGGTGGTTTTAACCGCTTCCACAATGGACTCTGGCTGCAGGGGCTGGTCTCCGATAGTGGCGCTGATTTGATGGTTTGGGAGTGCCTGTACGATACGGGTTATTTCATCCAGCGCTAAAGCGCCGAGCGCCCCTTGTTGAGGATTTTTCAGATCAATCAAATCAACACCGGCTTGCGCTGCGAGCCGGGCTTCCTCCAGGTTGGCGACACTGGCGAGCAGAGCAGTCATGAAATGGCTTGTTCCTTCTGATAACGATTGATTTTTTCCATCAGCCAGCCCCAGGCTTCTTGTTCTCTGGGCCCCGCGGTTTTGTTGATGGCAATTTCGAGATAAGCGATTTCCCGGGTGATTTTCTCCCAGGGCAAACGGTCAAGGCGGCTAACTAGTATGGCGGCCTCCAACACCGCGCATTGGGCCCGGTTAAAGCCTTTAAAGGGGCTATGAGTGGCCTGCCGGATGCAGCGGCAAAAGAGTTTTGGCCGGGTGGCATCTTCTTCCACCCGATTCAATGCCAGCTCATAATGGGACAGCGTATTCCGCAGGCGCACCCCGGGGATGGTATCGGCGGGGACCAGCGGCCAATCACGCTTGTCCGTCAAACAACCGGCGAAAATACGTACGTCATCGGTGGCATTGATGATGGCGAAACCCGTGGCCAGGATGTTATCCAGGGTGCGGGACGGGCGGAACGGTAAAATGATCCATTGATCTTCGTAGGTGTGGATGCCCATGGGTGCAATGTGGGGGTCACCTTTTGGGTTGGTGGTGGTGACAATGGTTTCGAGAATCATTTTTTGGGTTTCTTTTTGAGCGTGGTTCCGGCTTCTTTGTATGTGTGAGGGTCCACCTTGGCTTCTTCCAGCGGGTCCACCGCGCACCCCCAATCGAGCATTTCATCTTGCGTGTAGCGCTTTCCCAGTTGCCAGGCGATTTGGGCGCGGGCCAGTTCCACTCCCAAATAAAAAGCGTGTCCCCCGTCTTCTTCCACGCCGAGCTTGGGGAAGAGCTCAAACGGGTCGCTTGCGGTATGAAGACCGTCGCGGTTGAAAATGTGAATGCCTTCTTCTGTGATTTGAATACGGTAACTGGGGTCGCGGATCATGCCCGCCAATTCTTGGACCTCTGCGAAATTATACGGGAAAGGCTTGGGTTCGTGGAGACACATGAGTCCTGGGTGAATATGTTTAGGTAGTGTATTGTGTTCTCGCGAGTAATAGAGAATGCGCCGGGCCAGATCCGCCTCGGGGATGGCGCGTCGGGCGTGGCCGCTGACCTGGGTGGCGAGAATATAGTGAATGTTTAGTTCGCTGCAGATGCCTAAAAGCATGCCGTTGATTCCAACGGTGTCAGCGTGGGTGAGTTCGGTCAAATTACCCACGCCCATCAAGATTTCCGCCTCGGGATAGCGTTTTCGCACTTCATGGTAACGGACGATGGAGGCGGCAAAGCCAAAATGAATGGGTTCCAAAATCGGGTCGAGGATATAGGATTTGCCCATGCGTTCCAGTATTTCTACGGCTTCATCTAAGCTGTCTAGATCCGTGGGGGGCTGGGGAATGACGATAGGAATGGTATCGACTTGTTCGGCAATCCACAGGGTATCTTTGTGTAGGCTGAGCATAAAGTCGGCGCCGGCCTGGCCGCCCCGCAGCAAATCGTCCGGATTGAGGGAGTCAATGCTGGTGGAGAAGCCTTCGGCTTTCAGCGCCTGGAAAGTTTCTTCCAGGTGGGGGAAAGGGGTGTTGGGCAGGCAGCCCACATCAATGACATCAGCGCCGTGATCCCGGTACCATTGGGCTTGTTTGAGGATTTCCTCAATGGTCATGTTGGGGGCTTCGGTCAATTCGGCGAAAATCTTGATGTCATAGCGGGACAAATCCGGAACCACTTCCGCATGGCCGAAAAATGCCGGCAGGTCTTTCAATTCATTAGGTCCTCTTTCCACCGGGATGCCCAAATCCTGGGAAAGCTGCTGCAAATCCCCCCGGCAGCGGCCGGGCACCAGGATTCTATCCGCGCCGAAGGTATCCTTCAGACGGCGGCGAATCATGTCGGAAGTCATCAGCGCCGCGACTGTCAAACCCAGCTGATGGACGGTGTATTCAAATTCCGGTTCCATGGCCTTCAGGATCTGGCGCAGCTGCTTTTCCGCCAGTTTGCCGGTGAGGAAAAGAATATGTTCCGGCTGGTCTGCCATGTGCCTATCGTTAGAGTTGAATTAGGAATATGCTACCATTCACAGGGTTTTTTCGAGTAATGCCGTTAACGATCTGCCATGAATAGCGCCAAATTGCTTTTTTCTCAGCGCTTAAAACAGGAAAAGCCCATGATTATGGGGATACTGAATGTCACCCCGGACAGCTTTTCCGACGGCGGCCAATATGCCGCAGCCGATGCCGCATTGAAACAGGCGCTCGCCATGGTGGAAGCGGGCGCCGAAGTGATTGACGTAGGTGGAGAATCCACCCGCCCAGGGTCGGAGCGGGTACCGGCGGAAGAACAATTGCGGCGGGTTTTGCCGGTGATGGAATCGCTTGTGCCAGCATTGCCTTCCGGCGTGTCCATCAGCATTGACACAACTTTGTCCCAGGTAGCCGAAGCGGCCCTCAAAGCAGGTGCTGTGATTATCAACGATGTCTCCGCTGGCCGGGATGATCCTGCCATGTTTCAACTGGTGGCAGAGCATGGGGCGTGCATGGTGCTGATGCATATGCATGGCTCTCCCAAAACCATGCAAGATAATCCCGGCTACGAAGACGTCGTAGCGGAAGTTCTGGATTTTTTGTCGCAACGGGCCGAAATTGCCCAATCTCAAGGTATTCCCCCAGAAAATCTAATCCTGGACCCTGGCATCGGTTTTGGGAAGCGGAAAATAGACAACCTCAAGCTACTGGCCCATTTGGAACGTTTCGTCGCTGCCGGTTTTCCAGTACTTTTAGGCGCCAGCCGCAAGCGGTTCATGGGCAGTATTTTGGAGATTTCAGATCCTAAGGAATTGGTTTCCGCCACCGTGGCGACCACTACTTTGGGCGTTTTGGCAGGCGTAAAAATATTCCGGGTTCACGATGTGAAGGAAAACAGACAGGCCTTGGAAGTAACTTGGTCAATCAAGCAATCCCGATAAAAGTACTTGCATTAATCCTGACTCTAGTGGTAGGTTTTTGGGTATAGCAAGAGGACGAGAACTTTTTATGCTGGCATTAATCACTTCAGGAGGTGCATCATGGGTTGGCGAAAACGAGGGCCTGAAGAAACCTATTCTGAATCAGAAATTGAAGCCAGACTGAAAGAAGAACTGCCCCATTGGTATTATGAAAAAGGGTGGATACGGCGCAAGTACAAGACTGCCGGTTGGAAGGGAACCTTAATGGTGGTAAATGTTGTCGGCCATTTGGCGGAAGCCGCGTTTCACCATCCGGATCTGACTGTTTCCTATGCCTTTGTCATTGTAAAATTAGTTACCCATTCGACCAAGGGCATCACCGATAAGGATTTTGAATTGGCGAAAAAAATCGAGGAAGTGGTGATGTGGCGCCCGGAAGAGGGAAGTGCATTAGAAGGCACGCCCGATGATCCAAGATTCAAATATATTAAGTACGATTAATGTTTCAACGGGCTACTTGGGAAGCTTGTTTGCTTGAGAGGTTAAGTTCTCCCTGAATAGACGTGCGGATTTTTATGCGGCACTTTTGGATTAACTGTGGCAGATTATGCTTTAAGTCTGAAAGGTCTTCCATCGTCGTTTGCTTGTTCCCGAGTATGCCCACCCAAGCATCTCGCCCGTTTTCCTTGGCAATATAGGCGCCCCGGTCGGCAATGGCGATGATTTTCTCCCAGGTGCAAAAACCAGGGGTCAACGGCACGAACGGATACAAGGCAAAACCGATGGATCCTGACATGCGGCCGATGGCGTCGCCGCCCAGCCGGTAAGGATGTTGTGCGAGCCGCTGGCGGATTCTTTCTGCCAGTTTTTCGGCATTGTTGGCGCTGGTATTGCGGCCAATGATGAGAAATTCATCACCTCCCCAACGGATGATGATATCCGACTCCCGGCAGCAAGATTGAAGGATATCGCGGACTTGCTTTAAGGCTTCATCCCCCGCATGATGCCCAAAAGTGTCATTGATCAACTTAAAGCCGTCTAAATCAATCATCATAAAGACCAAGCCCGGGGCGATATCCACCTGTTGGGACGCGTTTTTCTCCCCTCCTAGATCCGTCAATTGGCGATCGATGGCGCTGATTTCCGCCTCAATAAAATCGTCCAGGAAGCGGCGGTTTTTCAGGCCGGTCAGAGAGTCAGTCGAGCTGGCTTTTTTCAGCTGCTCATTGAGTTTTTCCAGCTGGGCATTGCGTTCGGCCAATTCATTGGTGCGCTCAGCGACCAATTGTTCCAGTTCTTCCTTTTGTTTAGCCGCGATTTTAAGCTTCTGCCGTTGTTTATAAAGAAAATACATAATCAGGGACAAAGCCATCAAGATGTAGGTAATATAAGCCCACACCGTTTTCCAAGGTGGCGGCAGGACGGTGAGAGGAATAAGCGCGCCTTCTTCGTTCCACACACCGTCATTGTTAGAAGCTTTGACTAGAAATCGGTAATTTCCCGGTGCTAGATTGGTATAGGTTGCTTGTCTGTTATTCCCTGGATCAGTCCATTCTTTGTCAAAACCTTCCAACTTATATAGATAGCGGTTCTTGGTGGGAGCGGCGAAATCCAAGGCTGAGAAACGGAAACTGATCAAATCGTCTTTATAACCTAGGCGTAAAGGCTTTTCTTTGGGCTGGATACTGTAACGGCGGAGTAAAGGTCCCTTTCTGTTGTAAACGGTGACGGCAATTTCGGGTCTATGGAGATTGGTCCTGATTTGGTTGGGATGAAATATCAACAGCCCATTGGCGCTGCCGAAAAACATATCACCAGCAGGGGATTTGTATTGGGCGTTGAAATTGAATTCGCTGTTTTTTAAGCCATTCAAATGATTGAAAATCCTGCTGGTTCCGCCGGGTTGAAAGCGCATCAGTCCACGATTACTGCTTAACCAGAGATGGCCGCCGTTGTCTTCCAGCATGCCTAAAATGGTATCGCTGATTAATCCATCGCTTTTACGATATTTCTTAAAAGCAATTCGTCCACTCAGTCTTTGCTCTAACGTTAGCTGATTTAATCCACCACCATGGGTGGCAATCCAGAGCGACCCATCCCTTCCCTCCCAGATTTTCCAGGCGACATTGTTGCTGAGGCTGTCTGGATTATCGTCTTGATGCTGATAACGGACAAAAGTCCCGGAAACGTCATCAAATCGGTTCAGACCGCCGCCTTCCGTGCCGATCCAAAGGGTGCCTTGGCTGTCCCGATAAATATCCACCACGCGATCACTGCCAATGCTGCTGGGATTTTCCGGATCATGACGATAAATGGTGAAAGTATGGGTATGAGTGTCGAAGCGGTTGAGACCGCCGCCATAGGTTCCGATCCATAAAATACCATTGGCTTCGCCATAAATGGCGGTGATGCTATTGGCACTGATGGCGTTGGGATCGTTGCGCTGATGCTTAAACGCTTTCATGGCACCAGTGACGGGATCTAACCGGTTGAGTCCGCCATTGCGGGTGCCAATCCAAACAATGTCCCTTTCATCGACGAATACCGACATGACCCGGTTGTCGGTCAAGCTGTGCGGATTGTTTTCCTGATAGCGATATACCGTGGTTTTTTTCTCGTCTAGATCAATTTTATTGAGTCCCCCGCCATAAGTCCCCACCCAGATGTTTCCTTGTCGATCCCCATCGATAGCGGTGACGATGTTGCTACTGATACGAACCAGCGTGCTTGCTTGCTGAATATAGCGAAAAGCGTCACTGGTGTAGTTCCAGCGGTTTAAACCGTTGAAAGTCCCAACCCACAGGACACCGCCCCGGTCTTGAAATAGGGAGACCACCCGGTTGTCGCTGAGGCTTCTGATATCTGTCGGATCATTCCGATAGGTAATAAATCGGCCTTCGTGTTTACGCCATTCTGAGAGCCCGTCGTCGGTGGCAATCCAGTAGTCTCCGTCGGCATCTTGCAAAATGTCACGGATCCTATTGTGACCAAGGCTGTTAGGGTCGCTTGGGATATGGCGATATACGGTAAAATCGTTACTCTCTCGGTGGAAAACGCTCAATCCCCCTTCATAAGTGCCAATTAAAAGCATCCCATCCTTGTCTTCGTAAATCACCCGGACATAATCGTTTCCCAAACTTCCGGGATTTCCTGGATCATGACGATAGAGCGTGATTTTTTTGGCATCCGGATTGAAAGCCGCCAGGCCGCCACCATTGGTGCCAATCCATAGAATGCCTTGGCGGTCCTCGTGAATAGCCAGGATACTGTCGCTGGGCAGACCACTTTGTTCGCCTAGGAGTTGGGAAAAGTGGCGGAATTCCCCGGTGTTAGGATCAAGGCGATCTAGTCCACCCCCATCGGTGCCGATCCACAAGAATCCCCGGTGATCTTGGTGAATGACCCTGACCCGGTTGTTACTCAAACTGTCGGGATTGTCAGGGTCATGGCGGAAATGGAAAAAACTTTCGGTTTCAGGATCATACCGGTCCAGTCCGCCACCGTCCGTGCCAACCCATAGATTGCCTTCGCGATCGACGAAAATATCCCATATCCAGTTATTGGATAGGGAGTTTGGATTGTCGCCATCGTATTCAAAAACGACGATGTCATTGCCATCGTAGCGGTTCAATCCCTCTTGGGTGCCAATCCAAATATAGCCAAATCGATCCTGAGTAATGCTGTTGATGCCAGCCTGAGAGAGGCCATCGTCAACGGATAGGCGGGAAAATAATAAATTTCGCTTGTCGTTGACGAGTATGTTTGGTGTAGTTGCGTGGTTGGCATGTCCTAGAATCGGAACCAGCAACAGAACAGATAACAGGGAAAAGCCCAAGACAGTGGCGAACCACAAGCGCCAAAATTGCCTCTGGCAACCTAGAATACGGGAACCCCCAGTGGGTAAAGCGCGCTCTTTGGTCAAATGAACTGGCCAATTAAATCTCATGGGCGGCGTTCAAGGTTTTAATGGACTTGCGATAGGTAGGTACCGATACACCCATCAGTTTGGCACCTAATTGCGTATTATCTGCAACTTGTTCTGCAATGATATGAAGCAACATCCGCCGCGCGTTTTCGGCAATCTTGGGGGTGTCCGAGAGCGAAGCCGTTCGAACCAGACTTTCCAAACAGGGCTGGATTTTCCGCCAATGGGTTGTTCGGGTGACCAGCCCCAAACTGGTTTCCCGGTTGACCTTCTCCAGATGACGGCGAAAGGTGGTTTCCGCCATCCCCAAGGCTTTACAAGCCCTTCTGGCGATATGCCGATGCTGTTTGTCGGCCTCGATGACCAAATCTTCTACGAGCCAACGGCCCAGAGGCACGGGCGCGCCATGTTCGGAAGAGAGCACGGCGGTTAGTTGATCGCTTAATGCCCGGCGTAGCGCTTCCCAAGGATCTTCATGCGCAGGCGAAAGATGCGTGTTTTGTTTTGATAAATTATCAAAAGCGGGCTGACGGGTCTCAGCCGCAGCGATGGAGGATGGGATAAAAACTTCTTTTTCAGGAATGGCCGGCGGGCTGGTATGTTTGCTGTCATCGACAAGTTGCAAGTCGGTAGGCGCTATGATTTCCGATTGGGCCATCACCACGGCTCGCAGCAGGGTGTTGTGCAACTCGCGGACATTACCAGGCCAAGAGTGGGCCAGCAATAATGATTCAGTATCTGGCGCCAATCGCAGCTTGGCTTTGCCATATTGAAGCGCGAATTTTTCCACAAAAAATCTTGCCAGGGGGAGGATATCGTCCGGGCGCTCCCGTAGCGGCGGGACGGTGACGGTGACCACTTGCAGGCGATAATACAAATCCTGGCGAAACCGGCCTTTAGCCACTTCTTGAAACAGGTTTCTATTGGTGGCAGCTACAATACGGACATCGACATTTCTGGTTTTGCCGCCTCCCACCGGTGTAATTTCTTTTTCTTGCACAAAACGAAGCAATTTGGCTTGCACATCCAATGGTAACTCGCCGATTTCATCCAAAAATAGGGTGCCCCCGTTGGCTTGCATGATTCGGCCTTCGGATGCAGAATCCGCCCCAGTATAGGCGCCTTTGACGTGGCCAAAGAGCTCCGCTTCCAGCAAGGTGGGGGCGATAGCACCACAATCAACAGTAATGAAAGGATTATCCTGGCGCAGGCTATGCTCGTGCAGGGTTCGAGCCATGACTTCTTTCCCGGTGCCGCTTTCTCCTGTAATCAAGACAGTCACATCGGTAGGGGCGACGGTTTTGATGGTTTCTAGCACCGATTGCAATTGCGGGGAACGATAGACTAGTCTCGCTTGGGGTAGGGCTTGACGAAGTGCTTCGACTTCCTGCTTTAATTGTTGACTTTCCCGCTGTTTTTCCGATTTCCAGTCGGCAGCTAAGCGGGCCCGGTCGATGGCGATAGCGACTTGTTTGGCGAGCGCATCCAGGAAAACCAGGTCGGATGAGTCTAACTGCAACACATCATCGACCCCTTCCAAGTACACCCAGCCTAAAAAGACATCCCTGGCCGTGAGAGGAAAGGCATAGGCTACATGTGACTGGTTTTTTTTCCCCCATTTAATGCGTTCGATTTTTTTTCGTTGCCGGGTAATTTTCAGCAATTCTTTTTGTTTGCCGGATAACGGAAAGGAATGCGCTGAATTGGGCTTGCCGTGGCTGTCTTTGCCATATACACCGGCAATGACGGCCGGTGCTTCTTGGTCGTCATGGGTGAAAAGGGCAGCGCGGGAAAACTGAAATACGGCGGCAACGCGCTCGATGAATTCGCTGGCAATCCCTTGCATATCCTCGTTGGCAGAGATGGTGGAAATCGTGTCCCAGAGCAACAGCATGTTGCGGTAGTCTCTCTCGCTATCGGCCGTGAATATACCGCTGAGGCGGTCATAACTTTGGATGGAATCAAATTCCCCAGGTTGCCAGAGAACCACCCGGCCACCACCGGAAAGTTTGGCCACATTGAGGGCGTGATCGGCTTTTTGCAAAAAGTCGTTGATATCGGTTTCCCCATTGTCGGTGCGGCCATCAAAGCTATGGATTCCGATACTAAAGGAAAGCTGAATTTTTCCCTCCAGATAAGGACCGCTCAGGAGATTCAACAATTTTTCACCCACCTTTTGGGTCCGTTGGGCGTCGGAAGCTTCCAAAATAACGGCAAAGATAGCGCCGCCGTAGCGAAACACTAGATCGGATTGCCGCAAGCCGCTGAGAATCTTGGCGGCAATAGCCCGCAGGGTTGAATCGCCTTGTTCCTGGCCATATCGCTGGTTGATTACCCCAAATTCGTCCGGGTTGATAAGAATCAGGCCCAATTGGCCTTGACGGGCGCTTTCTTTTTGCAAGCAAGAAGATAAGCAGGCGTGAAATTCAACCCGCCCCGGTAACTGGCAGACCGGATCCCGCATCAAAGTAGCGAGTTTGTGATTCTCAAACGCCATTTGGGCGGCGATGGGAAGGCTTGGCCAGAGGTTGCTGCTGGATGAACGTGAATTTAATGCTTCAAATGCCTTAAAGCACTGCAGGTCATTGGCAAAGCGCAGGCCGAGCCAGAATTCGGGACTGGCAATGGCGCTTTTATGATCGGAATGACGCCGTTGCCGCGGTTGAGACAAATAGGATGTCTGGATTCTAAGAATCTCAGGCAGCAGCTTTAAGATTAAGCCGCTTTCATTCAAATCCATGCCGGCATTGTTGCTATTTGGCTTGAAAACGCCATGATCGCGAGGTTCATTTTTCGGACCTA
Organism: Methylothermaceae bacteria B42; assembly: GCA_001566965.1. NCBI lineage: Bacteria > Pseudomonadati > Pseudomonadota > Gammaproteobacteria > Methylococcales > Methylothermaceae > Methylothermaceae bacteria B42. The sequence goes on from LSNW01000037.1 coordinate 21,771, forward strand.
ATTCAGCAATCCAGCGCTCGAGAAGTTGAGGATTGTCAAATTGTGGCAAAAAAGGGGGATCTCCTTCCTGGAGTATTGAAGTGTGAATAGGATTACGGATCGGGTCTCGAAGCCATAAAGAACCCGCCTCAGCGCCGGTCAGAGTCAACGCTGCTTGCAGAAAAAACCGCAAAGGATGGAAATCGTAAAACGGCTTTTGGGTATTGGGCGATGATGGGTGTAGGGTGCCGCCATCTTGGGGAATCGTCGCGTTCATTATTTTAACGCCGCAGCTAAAAGCGGTTCGCACTCAATCCGCCATTGTTGTTTTAGGGGGGTGTCCACAACAGTGGTTTGCGGGTTCCTGCTCTGTTGGGCGAATTCCGTCACGAGTGATTCAGCCAGAAAAACCGCTTGGCTGACAGGATTTGCCTGGGGGAATGTTTGATCGTTTAAATCGTGATGGGAACCGACCGCCAGTGCCACGATTTCCGGCAAATTCCAAAGGGTGAGCACAACGGCGCCAATTTCTGGATGCCCTGCGCCGAGTTCTTCCCGCTCCAATTGAACGAGTGACTGTTCATCGCCCTGCGCGCGGCGCATCAACGATTGGTAATGACCCGGAACATTGGCCAGTAGCACCAAGGCGCCTAAATCATGCAGCAAACCCGCCAGGTGCGCGGCGTGGAGCAAAGAAGGGTCAGTGTGGTTGGACTTGGCAATATGGTGGGCAATTTTGGCCACGGCGAAATTGTGCTTCCATAGATCATCCAGATTTAATCCGGGGATAGGAAGGCGGTCGAACAAGTGGGCGGCGAGCACGATTCCCAACACCAGATCAATGCCAATTAGGCCGACTGCTTCGTGAAGCTCGCAGATTCTTCTCGGACGAGCATAGAATCCAGAATTGGCAATTCGAAGTATTCGCGCTGTCAACGCCGTATCCTTTGCCAGAAGGTTGGCGATCCCTTTCAGGCTGCCATTGGGGGATTCCAGCTCGTCTCTCAAGCTGAAATACAAGGCGGGCGGCGTGGGCAGGTGATGTAATTGGGAGATGAAGGAGGCCAAGTTGGGGTTGGCCTGTAATTTTTCATGGACTTGCAGAGCGCTTTCGATGGCGCCAAGGATATCCTCTTTCCGGCACTTTGCAGCAAGGATTTGTTGAACGGAAGAGGGGGTATCGCAAAGCTGTTTTTCCTTGGCCGCCAGTCCCAGACGGATAATCGTCTGATCGAATGCCTTGATCTGGGAAAACAGCGCTTCCATAGATGGTAAGTCCGAACCGCAATTAACAACAACAACGGCGACCCGGCGGAGGCGCAAAATTTCAAGAGCCGCTTCTGTGTCATGGACAAGCAAGCTTTCCCATGGCAATTGATTGGTATTGCTTGGTCCCAACTCGCTAAGGATGCGTCCCTGGGTTTCAACCAGTAAGACATAAGGTCTCATTCAGCAGATTCCATCATGCCTTAAAATTCATGTTGCAAGCGAAGATAGGCGAAACGTCCCCGAGGATCGTGGAGCGCCCGGTTGAAAAACGGCCAGCCTTCCAGAAACGGATCCTTTGGTGGATCACGATCAAAAGCGTTATCCAGCCCGATGCTCACCTTGGTTCCGCGGCTGAAGCTGGGAGTCCAGCCTAATTGAAGATCCACCGTGGTCCAGGATTTGACTTTGTCGGTTTGATCGCCTTTGCGGCGTTTGTAACTGTCGATATAGTTCACATTCACAAATGCCGAATAGTCGGATTTTTCCCACGACAGGGTGGTTTTTACCCGCCACTCGGGATTGCCGTCGAACCCAGCCAGTTGAACCGATTTTTGCCCCGGCGCCAGTCTTTGTTTATAGGAACCCAGGTAACTGGCAGCGACGCCGACGCCGATATCGCCGAACCGATCCCAGCCCCAAATTACCCGGCTGTCGAAATCCAGTCCCCAGAGTTTTTGCTCGCCGATATTCTGGAATGGACTCACGATAGCTTTCAGGGCATTGGATTTGGAACTGCGGGTAACCAAATTGGAAAATCGGTCAGCATTATCGACGATATATTGGGCATTACTGATCACCGCATCCTCATTTTTAATATGCCAGAAATCCACGGTCAGATTCCACCAATCCGTAATGTCCCAAACTACACCGGCGTTGAAGCTTTCCGATTTTTCCGCATCCAGGTCTTTGTTGCCCTTAGTAGTGACTTGCACTTCCTGAACGTTATTGCAAAACCGGTCAATGGCATCGGGGTCGCCCGACTGTTTGGCTTGCCGGCATCCCGTGGAATCAAAAACCGAGTCAAAGCCGACAATGTCCCCGCTGTATAATTCGTGGAGGGCGGGTGCTTTGAAGCCTGTCCCCCAACTGCCCCGCAAGACCAGATTGTGAAAGGGCTGCCAGCGTAGCGCTAATTTAGGATTGGCGGTGCCGCCGAAATCACTGTAGTGATCGTAGCGGGCGGCGGCTTGAAATTCCAGGCTGGCCAGCACTGGAATGGAAAATTCCAGATAAACCGATTTGACATTTCGGTCCCCCTGGGCAGAGGTGCCACCTATCCCCACGACATCGCCGCTTTGAGTGATAGCGTCGAATTTATCGGCAAAATCTTCCTTGCGATAGACGCCGCCTAAGGCGACTTGTAAAGGTCCTGCCGGCAAATCCACAATGGAACCGGTGCTTTTGAAATCCACATAATGGAGTTTGGAAGTGCCTTTGCGTTTCGGGCGCACCCTAACGCTACCGGGATCAAAGTTGGGGCTGGCGCCGAAGGGATTGAGGGCGCCGTTGTCCACCGCTTTTTGCAGTTGTGTTTGGGTGGCATAGCCTGAGATGCCTTTGTTACGGGCGTCAATCCAGCCAAACCCGCCGGAGATTTCAAAATCCCAGCTTTTATAAGATGCGGTCAACCCCGAAACAAAGTTGAAAAAGTCATTTTCAAACTTGTCCACCCGCGGGCCCAGTTCATTGAAGCGGTAGATAACACCAACCACTTCGCCAGGAAAGGGGTTGTTCGGATTATCTGGACTTGCTATCAAAAGATCGTTAATCGGGGCCGGGGCTAGGGCGCGTTTGGATGTGACGTGGGTGTACATGAGCCGGGTATAAAAGCCGAAATTTTCGCTAAAATCCTGCTCGAAAGCGGTGGACAGCCCAGTTCTTTGCATCCCCGGAACCAAAGTGACATGCCGGGCAAAGTCGAATTTACAAAATGGGCCGACGATATTTTCCGCCGCGCAGCGCGAATCAGGCTGCATGTCCGGCGAAGCACTGCTCAAGTCGTGGATGAAGGTACCTGGATTGCCGGCATTGCTGCGATCATCGATTTCGCCGTTGGCAGAATCACTGATATCGCGATCCTTGGCCCAGATCTGGTCGCGATTGGTGTAGTCAAAGGTCATGGTGGCGCGGGTTTTCCGCCAGGCACCGCCGGCTGCTAGGCTCACGCGCCCGTCTTGACCATCGGCCCGGGTAGTGATTCCGTATTGGCCGGAGACGGAAATGCCTTGGTAATCCTTGCGGGTGATGATGTTGACCACCCCGGCAACCGCATCGGCGCCATAAATTGCCGATGCGCTGTCTTTGAGTATTTCGATGCGTTCTACAGATGCCAGGGGAATCAGGTTAATGTCGACAAAGGTTTGGCCGTTTTCCTGGCCATTTTGAAAAGTGCTTTGGCCGAACGGAAACAGCGGCACCCGGCGGCCATCAATGAGAACCAGGGTACGGGTCATCCCTAAACCACGCAAGCTGATACCGGCCGATGCCGGCGCAAATCCTTGTGTGAATTGCTCGTCAACGATTCCGCCAGTGCTGTAGATCAGATCCCGAAATACGTCCTTGAGCGTCGTAGCACCGGAACGTTCAATATCTGCTTGGCTGATTACGGCTACCGGCATGCTGCCTTCGAGATCGGGGCGGGCGATATGCGTGCCGGTAATCACCATGGCTTCAAGTTCCATGGGTTCAGATTCGATAGCAGGTTCAGGTTGGGCTTCTTCAGCGGAGGTCGGGCCTGAAAAAAAACATCCGAGGTTCAATAAAATTGCCAGATGCTTGACAATCAGAGATTGTTTGCTCTCTGTCATTGTATTGGTCAAACAACACCCCCTAATCAAATTCGTGTAGACCTATTTTGCGAAAGAGTCAACTTAACTTTGACTCTAGCCTCTTATTAAACATATATTTAAAGATAGTTCAAAGCGTTTTTTTTGCTGAGGACAGGAGTAAATAAAGAGCGTGAGCCCTTGAGAAGGATTGCGTAGTTTGCCGACAAAAAAGCCCCGCCGAATGAATCAACGGGGCATCAAGGCTGCTGGGGGGGGGGAGGAGGAGAATCAGTCAGCCATCAGGACATTATCGGCAATCGTAGTACTGTCGCTACTGGTGCTATTATCTGACCAGAGATAACCATCGCTCCATAGATAGCCGTCGGACCACAAGTAACCATCGCTCCAGAGGTATCCGTCGCTCCAGAGATAACCATCGCTCCAAAGGTATCCGTCGGACCATAAATAGCCATCAGACCAGAGATAACCGTCACTCCAGAGATAACCTTGGGAATCTACAGTGCCCTTCGCCCAGAGAATCCCGTCGGACCACAGATAGCCTAGGGCAAATTGTTGATTGCCCCACAATTTGCCTGTTTCTTGGAAGGCCATGCGGCCGCTGGCGTCATCACGCTTGACTTTGGGGGAGGGGGCTTGGGAAACGTTGCCAGCCTCTGCTAACGCGCCTTCGATATTGAGGACGCCCGCGCCAGTGGCAAATACGTCGGAAAAATCGACTTTTCTGGCTGAACGCATTAAGCGGGCCTTGATGGTATCTGGCGTCAGAGTTGGGTCTTTTTCCAGCATCAAGGCGACGGCTCCGGTGACGACAGCAGCGGCCATGCTGGTGCCGGAGAGTTGATAATATTCTGCTTTTTTCGCCTTAGGCGCTTTAATCAATAGCTCTGGATAATTTTTTTCCATGTACGAGCGAACGGCATTGGCAGAAATGACCCGGTTGCCGTGGGCAATCAGGTCCGGTTTGACATAGCGGTCGATCCGAGTCGGGCCGCGGGAAGAGAAGGTAGAAACGATATCATTCCCAGGCTCATTGTCACCCCAAGTGGTCAGTGATCCAACGGTAATGACTTTGGGGGAGTTGCCTGGGCTGGTGATGGTGCCGTAACCGTTACGGCCTGCATTGCCCGCCGAGCAGACCACGACCACGCCGCTGTCCCAAATGGCGTTGACGGCTTGGACCAAAGGATCGTCAGCGGCGGATTCATATACCGGATGCCCTAAAGACATATTGATCACCCGGATATGCCAAAAATTCTGATTCAACCACAAGGCATAATCGAGTCCGGCAATCACATCGGAGCTCAGCCCTTGTCCGGCATCGTCCAGGACTTTGACATAATACACTTCCGCATCGGGAGCCACGCCACGATACAGCCCGCCGGATTTACTGCCGGTGCCTGCGATAATACCGCCGACATGATTGCCATGGCCGAAGCCATCATCGGAGGTTGGTCCAACCAAGGAATAAGTTCCAGCGGGGCTCAAGTCCCCATGGCTTTTGACGCCGGTATCTAGCACCGCCACTCTGACGCCGGCGCCGGTATAAGAAACGTTACCCAAGCCTTTGGTGCCATCCAGTACCGACGAAGGAAAACTGCCAGTGATGGGTGTACTGCTTTCGGTGAGGACGACTTGACCGTCAGCGATTGTCGTCGCAGCTCCGCTGACGGGCTCGTCCAGGCTCACGTGCTGGATGTTGGGATTTTTCTCCAAACCTTTGAGCGCTTGCGCAGGGACAGTGATGGCGTGGCCTTTGATCAAATGAAATTCGCGGCGAATCGATCCCCCCTTTTGTTTAATAAAGTCCCGGTCGGCTTTACCTGGTGTTTGCCGGTAGGTGACAATCAAGTCGATCATAGCATTGGGATTCTGTTCGCTGGCTTGAATCGCCCGCTCATTGATTTTCGATGCTCCGGAACCTGCAAACGCAGGGGGTGTACTTGCCAGCATGATGCCTAAGGTAATACTGGCTGCCAGACATTTTGAGGCAGAACCAATATTTTGGATCTTCTGCTTAAAAGGGGGTAGGTTCAACATATCAATCTCCAGTGGTTTCGAGTGCTTTGAATTCTGTTGGGCTAGGGTTCAAATTTTTACGCTTGCCATTACTGAATCAATCTTCATGCCAAGTTATTTAAGCCTTTGATATTTTTATGATTTTATTTTCTTGGATTATCGAAATGAGAGAGAATAAAAAAACGGTGGATTTGCGGGGAAAATGCGGCGGATTCATCTTAAAATTCGGCGCGTCATGGAATGAATTTTTGGCGTGCCGAATTTTATTTCTTAATTGAATGGCCGTTTTGAGTCGTTTTTATAAAAAAAGCCCGGCCGAAGCCGGGCGGAGTGTCGACACCAAAGCTCTCTAACGGTGTCTGGCGTCCTTGCCTTTGCGCAAATTAGTGCAATCTATTCTTGTGGCACCCAAACGTTGATATCTACAGGTTCGGTAAGCGAGTCACCCCATAAGAAGCTGTCGCCCCAGAGGAAGCTATCGCCCCATAAGAAACTATCTCCCCAGAGGAAACTGTCACCCCACAAGAAGCTATCCCCCCACAGAAAACTATCGCCCCACAGGAAGCTGTCACCCCAAAGGAAACTATCGCCCCACAAGAAGCTGTCGCCCCAAAGAAAGCTGCCGTTCCATACATAGCCCTCATAGCCTTCGAGATAAAAATTGCCTTCGGCATCTTGACGGGCCATGCCGGCATAATGCTTTTCCCCGGCCAAATCGGCGGCGATATCCATGCCCCGGTTAGCGCAGCCAGTTTCAGCGCTGTGAACCGCAGCATAGGCATTAACCAACCCGGCACCCATTTGAAAAATGGAGAATGCCGGTGAGCCGTCTGACCAGCGGGGTCCGCGGGCAGCGGCCATCAGTTTGCACTTCACATCATCCGGGCTCAGGTTAGGATTGGCTTGCAGGATCAATGCGGCAACCCCTGAGATCACCGCGGTAGATTGCGAAGTGCCCGACATGGTAAAAAACACGTAATTTTCATCGTAGAATTCGGGATGAGCTTCCGCTAGCCGGTCCCATTTTTCCATCATCCCTTGCATGTGCCCGCCCGGAGCGACAATCTCCGGTTTGATAAATCCTTCATGAGTGGGTCCAACGGAAGAAAATGTCGTCAAGCGATCATCGGAAGGGTCGTTGGGCGTGTAGTTATCGGTGGTAGCGCCTACGGTAATGACATAGGGCACGTTGCCAGGCACGCCGACGGTCATGGGATCGGGGCCGCGGTTACCCGCCGAGGTCACTACCACAATTCCCGCTTTCCAGGCGGCCATCACCGCTTGATTGAGAGGGTCATCCCAATAACGGGAGCGGGGCGGGGCGCTGAAGGAGAGATTGAGGACTTTGATCCCGTATTTTTTCTTGTTGGCAACGACCCAGTCGATGCCTTTGATGACATCCATGTAAGTGCCGCGGCCTTCTTCATCAAAAGCTTTGACGACCACCAACCCAGCGCCTGGAGCAACCCCGTTATAGTTACCGTCGGTCGATTTGCCGCTGCTCACGGCAATGCTACTGATATGGGTACCGTGGCCATTGTTGTCTGAATCCCATACTGTGTCTAGGAAACTCGACTTGATGATTTGATCGTTAATCGCGTCATAGTGGATGGTTGCACGGTCGTTGCCTGAGGCATCTTTGCCTAAGGCCATGAAAGTCCGCACTCCTGTATCCAGCACGGCAATAGTTACCCCTTCACCGGTAATGCCTTCCTGGTGTAACTGAGTGGCGCCGATTTGCTCTGGATAATGGGTAGCGGGATAAAAGCTCCAGGACGAACCGCTGTCCTTGGTTGAGGACGTGGAGGAACCAGAGAATAAAGAACTCAAATCATAAGATTTGTTTTTCTTGCCCGCAGTTTCAAGTTTGCGATCTTGATACAAATGGATGACGCCCTTCATTGACCGCAACCGCTGTTGTTGCTCATCCGAAAGCACGACGCCCAAGGCGTTGATTAATTTGATTTCATCAACGATTTTGCCTCCCACCTTAGCGACAGCGGATTTGACTTGCTCTATATCGTTCCCTTGCACGATTACCACCGAATTATGGTCTGCCAAGGTGGGAGTCGTGCATAGTAAGGAAGCGGTTAACAGGCCAATTCCGGTCATGAGTGCCAGCTTGTTAGGGGTTTTGGCTTTGAATGACTGTGACATTTTTTCTTTATTCTCCTGAGGTTGTGTTAAAAAAGAAGCAAAAAAGGGCTATTTGACGGTTGCGTTGGCAATCAGACGAGATTGGGTGATGACCCGATCCGTGCTAACCGACTCTATCATTCGACTGTTGGCTAACACCGATAATGCATAAGCTGGGATACGGATGGCTTGCATTGGCATCCGCCCATAACTGCGATAGATTTCTCCACCCAACCCTTCAATAAAATTGATTTCTTCACTTCCCGGCATGTTTTTAAAGGTGACAAGGACTTCAATGAGTTCAGGAGTTGCTTGTTCCGCTTTGGCTATCAGCACCGGGTCGAGCTTGAAACGCAACGGGGTTTCGGCCAAGCTGTCAGGGACATAGGTAAAACCTATGACGCCGATACATCCAATGACTTTAACTAGATTCAAGAAGCTCATTGTGTTCTCCTGAAATTTTTGACTGCTATTGCCCTAGATAAAAGCAATGGCTGTGCCAGACTGTTTGGAGAGCTAAGGTTTGTATGTTTTTTGAATTAGGTTCGTCATTAAGTGTTTGATAAAAAAGGAAAATATTTTGTTTGTGAAGAAAGTTGAGACGCGTATCGGAATGACGATGAAGCGGAATATTTATAAGGGTGGATTCAGGCAGGAAAAATTTGGCGTATCAGCGTAATTTTTGGTGGATTTGTAGAAATATTCGGAGTTACTCAGGAGAAAAAACGGAGGATTTTTAGAAGGGGATATTTTAAAAATGGGAAGTAAGTGGGGAAGGAGGGAAGGAAAGGGGGCGCATATAGCGCCCCCTATAGGTAGGGTTTACTCTTGAGATACCCAGCGGTTGATGGTAATTGGATCGGTAAGACTGTCTCCCCACAGGAAGCTATCGCCCCAGAGGAAACTATCGCCCCACAAGAAGCTGTCACCCCAGAGGAAGCTATCGCCCCACAAGAAGCTGTCACCCCAGAGGAAGCTATCGCCCCACAGGAAACTATCTCCCCACAGGAAGCTGTCACCCCAGAGGAAACTATCGCCCCACAAGAAGCTGTCACCCCAAAGGAAACTATCCCCCCACAGGAAGCTGCCATTCCAGACATAGTCTTCGTGACCTTCCAGATAGAAATTGCCTTCGGCGTCGCGGCGCGCCATTCCGGCATAGTGTTTTTCACCGGCCAAATCCGCGGCAACATCCATACCCCGGTTGGCGCAACCGGTTTCCGAGCTGTGGACAGCTTCATAGGCATCCACCAAGCCCGCGCCCATTTGAAAGATGGAAAACGCGGGCGAACCATCCGACCAACGGGGACCCTTTGCCGAGGCCATGAGTCGGCATTTGACGTCATCCGGACTGAGCGTGGGGTCAGCATCGAGGATTAATGCGACAATGCCAGAAGTTACCGCCGCTGATTGTGAAGTGCCGGACATGGTGAAGTATTTGCCGTCATTGAATTCAGGATGGTCTTTGGCGATTTTGGTGAATCTGCCCATGGTCGCTTTGATATGCCCACCTGGAGCGACCACCTCGGGCTTGATAAAGCCTTCAAAAGTAGGGCCGGCAGATGAGAATTTGGTCAGACGGTCATCATTAGGGTTGGAAGGTGTGTAATTGTCGGTGACGGCGCCTGTGGTAATCACGTAAGGAACATTACCCGGGACGCCCACGGTCATGGGATCGGGACCCTTATTGCCGGCAGAGGCTACCACCACGATCCCAGCTTGCCAGGCGGCCATAACGGCTTGGTTGAGGGGATCGTCCCAATAGAAGGACTTGGGCGGTGCGCTGAAGGACAAGTTCATGACCCGGATGTTATAGTCGTCTTTATGTTCGACAACCCAAGAGATGCCCCGGATCACATCGGCATAAGTGCCTACGCCTTCGTTTGAGAACGCCTTGACTGGGACGATATCGACCCCCGGAGCAATTCCTTCGTATTTGCCGGTCTTTCTATTTAACTTCAGGCTTGCGGCAATAGAAGTAATATGGGTACCGTGGCCGTTAAAGTCGATATTCTTGCGGTTGTTACGCACGAATTCCTGATCGTGAATCGCATCATATTGCATAGGGATGCGATAATGTCTCTTATTCTTAACTATATTCTTCCAGGGAACGATACCAGTATCGACAAACGCGATAGTTACTCCTTTACCGGTAATCCCTTCCTCATGGACACGGTCGGCGGATACTAAAGTGGCGGCAGCAATAGGCGTGGTTTTATCGGAAGTGGATTCCTCAGAACCATTAGAATGGAACTTATCCCGATTCCTCCGGTTGATTTTGGTTGTCCGATTGTCATAAATCTTTTGTACCACGCCAGAATGCTTTAATGCTTCTATCTGAGCATCAGTGGCGGAAAGAGCAACGGAATTGATTACCCCCAGTTCATGGGTAATGGTAGCGCCGGTTTTTTCAATTGCCGCTTTTAAGGAAGCTAGATTATTACCCTGAATAATAACTGAATGTAAGGCATTTTGGCCGGCTTGCACGTTCACAATAGAAGCGCTGCTCAAAAGCCCGGCACTTACGAGAATTTTCAGTGTATGAGCAGCGCGAGACTTAATTAACGATGTAGCAATTTGCATTATTTCCTCCCTTATTAATATATTTTGGGTTGATAGAATAGAGTTCTCAAAGATTATAGACAAATTTTATTTGCCAAATAATGGTACGAATTCAATTCTAGATGGAAATGCTGAATAGTGGCTGACTTCGCCTGGAATGTATTTGTTATTTTGTGAACTGTCTCACATAAAAAAAACCCCGGCAGGGCCGGGGCAAAGATGGGAGGAAAGTGCTAGGGAGAGAGCATGCGTACTACCGGGTTTGTATGGTTATTCTTGTGGAACCCAAGCATTAATCGAGGCGGTTTCGGAGAGACTGGCACTCCAAACATAACTGTCTGACCACAAGTAACCATCGGACCACAGATAACCATCGCTCCAGAGATACCCGTCTGACCAGAGGTAGCCATCGGACCATAAATAACCGTCGCTCCAAAGATAACCATCCGACCACAGATAGCCATCACTCCAAAGGTAGCCATCCAGGCCCATGATGTAATAGTTACCGTTTTCATCCCGATTGGCCGCGCCACCAAAATGCGCCGTTCCTGCCAAATCTGCCTCGATATCCAATCCTTGGTTGGCACAGCCGCTTACCGTACTGTGGACGGCCTTATAAGCGTCCACCATGCCTGCGCCTTGTTGAAATATGGAATAAGCCAGTCTGCCATTGCCATCGGTTGCCGGGTGGGCGGAAGCCATCAATCGGCATTTGACATCGTCTGGGCTGAGATTGGGATCGGCTTGCAGCAGCAAGGCGACGATACCAGTCACCACAGCGGCCGACTGGGAGGTGCCGGACATGGTGTAATAGCTATTGCCATCGTAGAATTGGGGATGGAGTTGTTCCAGCCGGCTTTTTGCTTTCATCAGGCCGCGAATGTGTCCACCTGGCGCTAGCATTTCGGGTTTGACGAAGCCCTCGAAAGTCGGACCGGCGGAAGAAAAGGTCGCCAAGGTATCGTCGGAAGGATCTTTCGGAGTCATGTTGTCGGTGGTCGCACCCACGGTAATGACATAGGGGACATTGCCTGGTACGCCTATGGTCATGGGATCTGGCCCTTTGTTGCCGGCTGAGGCCACCACCACTATTCCAGCCTGCCAGGCCGCCATTACTGCTTGATTGATGGGGTCATCCCAATAATAAGATTGGGGAGGGGCGCTGAAAGACAGGTTCACCGCCCGGATGTTGTAGTCGTCTTTATGGGTGACGACCCAATCGAGAGCGCGGATGGCATTGGCATAACTTCCTTCGCCATTGCGGTCAAAAGCCCGTACCGAAATCAGGTTGGCGTTGGGGGCAATACCATTGAATTCACCATTTTTACGCCGGCTGCTGACGATAATGCTGGAAACGTGACTGCCATGGCCATTAGCATCGCTGTCGGCGTTGTTTTTTAAAGGTTTTCCCGTCAGAGCATCATACTGAGCAAGCAAGCGATTACTTCCATAAGCATCGTTGCGCAGGTATTTCGCCCAACCTTCACCCGCCCAGATGCCGGTGTCGATCACGGCAACGGTAATGCCACTGCCGTCGATTCCTTCATCGTGGAGCCTGGAGGCGCCTACTTGGGAGGCCACAAAGCTGCGTTTTGCCCCTCTATCGCTATCGCCGTCGAAAAGCACCGAGGGAGGGACCGGGAATTCAACGCTGCAACCCTCCTTAAAGAACAGGCGAATTTCATAGTTTTGAGGATCTTTGTTTGGTTTCCGATCAAATTGGAAGGTAATCCTTGCACGGTCTTCATCCTCGATTTCCCGGTCTTCGAGGTCCCCCATCCAATCGGTCGCATTGACGGTAATAGAAGGGGCTGGGGATGAACTACGGAAGATAGTGGATCCTGAATAATTAATTTTAACCAGATTGCCATTGGTGGTAGGCCAGAGGATCATGGCACTTTCAAGATGGATATCGTTGTCACCGGTATTTGCTATCTCCCAAGAAATGACATTGCCCTTTTTAAATTTAATTTTTGGCTTGCCTGTTACTGAACACGCTGGTGTGGAGTCGCCATTGGTTTTAATTCCACCGTCGTTATAGATCTTCTGAATTCCCGCCAGGGTCCGCAAGCGTTTAAGCTGATCATCGGTTAGTTTTGCTCCCACCGCCCGAATCACGCCTAGTTCATGGGTAATGGTGCCGCCCACGGAACGAACCGCAGCCTTCACGGTTTCCAAATCCTTACCTTTTACTATGACTGAATTGTCCGCCAGCAAAATCGTGGAGTTAAGTCCAAGGCAAAGCAACGTACTTGCCAAAAGAGCTTTGTTTGTTTTAGATGGCTTCTGCATGGTTGTTTCTCCCAAATGAAATGTTGTCGCGATTTCTAAAATCTATCTTGGGAAAAGCAAACGCCATGCCAATGAATAAAAGGCAGCAGTTAGAGACAATAAGACTCCAAAAAACAATAACTTAGTTTTTGTTTGTATTGCTGTTTAGAGGCAATTTTGATTTCGAGAAGTAAAATTCGGCGTATTTCAGCTATAAAGAAGAAATTTCGGGGGAATTTGAAAAAATTCGGCGGATCAAGAGAAACTTAGGATTCCAAAGAGTGTGCTTTTAGACAGAGGATGTATTCTGCCATCGTTCGGTATGAATTGAAGGGATATTCTCTATCATGGTGTTTAGGCTAATGAAGTCGTTGTTTTGTCTAGAAAAGTGACAATTTGGTCGGCGGGTAGGGGACGGCTTATCAGAAAACCTTGAATTTGATCCGAGCCCAGTTCTTTTAACAATTGACGCTGTTCTTCGGTTTCCACCCCTTCACATATGGTGGTGAGTCCTAGCCCGTGACTGAGGGCAATAATGGCTTTGACGATGGCGATATTACACTGATCCACGTCTAAATCCCTTATGAAGCTGCGATCAATCTTGATGCTATCGAGGGGGAAGTATTTCAGATAATTCATAGAGGAATAGCCGGTGCCGAAATCATCGATAGCCAATTTAATCCCGAGAGATTTCAGCTTTTGCAAAATCTTCCGCGCTGTATCGGCATCTTGCATGATGGTGCTTTCGGTCAGCTCCAATTCAATGAAATCCGGTTGAATGCTGCTGACCCGAAGCGCTGAACGTACAGTCTCCACAAGCCTTTTGTCACTAAATTGCCTGGGTGAAAGATTGACGGCGATCTGAACCGGTTGATAACCCAAGGTTTTCCAGGTGGCTAGTTGACTGCAAGCTGTGCTCAATACCCATGCGCCAATGGGCACAATCAGGCCGGTTTCTTCCGCAAGGGGAATGAAATCTGCCGGTGAAACAATGGTGCCATCAGGTAATTGCCAGCGCAGCAAGGCTTCCATGCCAACCATTTTGCCTGTGGCCAGTTCAATTTGAGGTTGATAGAACACCTTGAGTTCGTCTTTTTCCAGGGCCCGGTTGAGCCTAGATTCCAAGCTCAGTCGCTCGAGAGCGCGGGAATTCATTTCCGCCGCATAGAAGCGGAAACAATTGCCGCCTGCTTTTTTCGCATGGGAGAGGGCGATGTCAGCGTTTTTCAGCAATTCCGATAGGTTTTGGCTATCGCTGGGATAAATGGCGATACCAGCGCTGGCAGTGATATAAATTTCCCGGCCATTCAATTTGATGGGTCTGGAAAGCTGTTTGAGAAGGTTACGGGTAAAATTGGCGACTCTGGATGAATTGGGTGTGCCCCGCAGGGTAATCAAAAATTCATCGCCGTTGACGTGAGCTAAAAAGTACGAACCGTTTTCCCGGTTGAGATAGTTTTTTACCAGCCCTGAATCGTGCAAAGCGTCCGAAATTCGTTGGGCCAGGTATTTGAGCAGGTCGTCACCAATGGTATGTCCTAGCGAGTCGTTGATGCGTTTGAAGCGGTCAAGATTGAGTAAAATGAGAGAGACTTCTTGGCCCCGGTCTTGGGCAATCAGCAGGGCCCGGTTGGTTTGTTCCGTAAACAAGTTTCGATTGGGCAGTCCGGTGCGTTCATTGTAATAAGACAGACGGTGGATTTGTTCCTCGGCCCGTTTGCGTTTGGTGATGTCTTGGATAACGTTGTGGAAGCGGGTGGGTCTTCCTAGTTCATCCAGTACCACCAGGCCTTGGGAAGTCACGATTTTCTCGCTACCGTCTGGATGCAGAATTCGGTGCTCGATGGTGTAGGAACCGCCTTTTTTTAGGGCATTGCCAAACGCATCATTTACCAGTTTGCGGTCATCTGGGTGAACAGCTTCAATAAAATCATCGTAGGAAAGCCGTCCACGACGGCCGAGAATCCGTAGGGCTTCTTCTGACCAGCGGGTGGTGCCGTCGAGAATATTCCAATCCCAGTTACCTAGCTTTGCGAGGCGTTGCGCTTCGGAAAGAGTAAATTCATTTTCGCGCAGCGCAAAAAGGTTTTTTTGGGCCCGGAGAATATAGCGAATTCTTTGAACCAAAATCGGCCAGTTGATGGGTTTGGTAATAAAATCAGTCGCCCCTAACTCATAAGCTCTGTGGATGGAGCGGTGATCATCAAGGCCAGTGATGACCAGAATTGCAGTATCTTTCCCTCCAGGCATTTGGCGTAACTTGGCGCAGACTTCAAAGCCATCCATTTCCGGCATTTTCAGATCCAGAAGGACAAGGTCAAATTGTGCGTGTTTGAAGTGTTGCAAACATTCAACGCCGTTGCTGGCTTCCTTGATGTCAAGGTTTAGTTCTTCCAGAGCTTGGCGTGTCAACAGGCGCACCATATCGTCATCATCCACAATCAAGACGCGTCCATTGAGTGAATCTTTGGATACGGATTTTGTGATGGGTGACAGATTATCCACAGATTAAATCCACTATGAGTTTTTACTTGAGTACTTTATTTGTCAGTCTTTGCTTCCAGGGAACTAAGGCTTCATCAGGTGAAGGCCAATCTATTCATTAAGCCGCCCCTTTCAGAATCGTTTTTTCTAGCACTTTCTTGATTTCATTGTAATTTTGATTGGCAAGCATTACCAGTTCTGATATGCCTTCTAAGTTTTTCTTTCGGCTACGCTCCTCGATTTCTCTCGCCAAAGAGGCCAACGAGGTAGCGCCAATATGAGCACTGCTGCTTTTCAGGGAATGAGCGGCTTGTTCCAGTTGTTCCAAATCATTCTCTCTAGCGGCAATTGTAAGGGCTTTTAGTAACGCCGGGGTATTTCGCAGATAAATTTCAGCAACATGCTTGACCAAATCGGGTTTGCCGGGCCTTTGTAAGGTTCGGATGAGGTTCAATGCTTTTTCATCAATCAGGTGGTCGGTGTGATCTTCTTGATTAACGTCTTGGTTTGGTGGGCTCGGCAGATGAGTAACATTCCCTTCTTGAATGTGAAGCCAGCGCTCTAAAAGTTGTCTTAACTTTTCTGGCTTGAAAGGTTTGCTCATAAAATCATCCATGCCCGCTTCCAGGCAACGGCGCCGGTTTTCTTCCACTGCGCCGGCGGTCAGGGCAATGATGGGTATATGTTTTGAGGTAGATTGTTCTTGAAGGCGTAATTGCCTAGTGGCTTCCAGTCCGTCCATTTCCGGCATCAAACAGTCCATTAAAATTAAATCGAAATGGGTTTTGGCGCAAGCTTTCAATACTTCAACGCCATTATCCACAGTGGTGACTTCACAGCCAAAACTTTCTAGGATGATGCGGGCGACTTCCTGATTAGTCACATTATCATCGGCCAGCAAAACCTTGCCTTCAAGGAGGTCAGGGGCTGTGTTTTCTAGTTCCCGACGGGGGCTAAAAAGGTCCTTTAAGCAATGCCATAAAACGTGCAAGTGGATGGGTTTGGTAATAACCGCGTGGATGCCATATTGCTGGACTAAAGAGTTTTGATCTTGACCCAGCGGGATCATCAAAATAATCGCCAGGCCTGAAAGATCAGGGGTGGATTGGATAATACGAATGAGGTTCACACAATCCATATTGTGGATATTTTGATCAATCAGCACTGCGTCGAAAGCCTGATGAGCTTGAGTCCCTTCATACAATGTCGCTATGGCCTCTGAACCACTGGTGCAGGTTTTGGCATCTATTTCCCAAAGTGAGAGTTGGTGCTGCAGAAAAGCACTAAGTGATTGATTGTCTTCTACAATTAGAATCCGTTTCTTCTGGAGCTGCGCGTCGAACAACGGTGGGCTGGGCTTTGCCGGTTTGTTTAAGAATGCAGTGAACCAAAAGGTTGATCCGACGCCTTGAGTGCTGTCAACACCGATTTTTCCGCCCATCGCCTGGGCCAATTTTTTGGCAATGGTTAAACCCAGTCCGGTGCCGCCATATTTACGGGTAGTAGAACTATCGGCTTGGGTAAAAGATTTGAAAATCTGGGCTTTTGCCTTTTCATCAAGGCCAATACCGGTGTCTTGTATCTCAAATCGAAAGTGATAGTGATATTCATTTTCTGAGAGCAAGTGCATGCGTACTGTCACTTCCCCTTCATGGGTGAATTTAATGGCGTTGCTCACTAGATTGGTGAGGATTTGCTTAAGCCTTAGCGGGTCTCCTTGGACCTGGGTAGGGATGTTGGAGGGAATAGCGCAGATGAGTTCTAGGTTTTTCGAGTGTGCCATTTCAGCCAACAACTCCAAGGTTTCTTCCGCCTCTTTGCGGATGTCGAAATCCACCTTTTCCAGTTCAATTTTTCCCGCTTCGATTTTTGAGAAATCAAGAATATCGTTCACCAAACCCAGTAGCGATTCCGCCGAACGCTTGATAGTTTTAATGAAACGTTTCTGCCTTGGCTCAAGCTGGGTCTCTAAAAGTAGGGACGCCATTCCCAATACGCCATTTAATGGGGTGCGGATTTCGTGGCTGATGGTAGCGATGAATTCACTTTTCGCCTTATTGGCGGCCTGCACTTTTTGCCACTCCATCTTCTGCGTCAGTCGTTTGGAGTGAGTTCGCCATGCATACCAGATCAAAGTCATGAAAACAAATAAGTAAGTGCAATAGGCCCACCAGGTGAACCACGGTGCGGGGGCGACATAAAGTTTAATCGCAGCCCCACTTTCATTCCAAACCCCATCATTATTGCTGGCTTTGACACGGAAGACGTAATTGCCCGGTTCCAAATTGGTATAGGTAGCACGCCTCAAAACGCCAGCCTGGACCCAATCCCGGTCGAATCCTTCTAGTTTGTATTGGTATTGGTTCTTGTCGGTTTCGGTAAAATCCAGGGCGGTAAATTCAAAGCCAATCATATAATCACGATGTCCGATTTGGATTTTTTTGGCTTGTTTGAGCTGGCCATTGGTTAACACCGGCTCGTTGAATTTGTAAAAACCGGTAATGACCACAGGGGGAACATAGTGATTGTCTTGAATGGATTTGGGATCAAAGGCGTTGAATCCGTTGGATCCGCCAAAAAACATCTCGCCATTTCGAGCACGGAAATAGGCGCCTTGGTTAAAGTCTTCTCCTTGCAGTCCATCGCTGCTGTCAAAGTTTTTTATTTTGCCGGTCACAGGATTGAAACGCGATAAGCCCCGGTTGCTGCTAATCCAAAGGTTTCCCTCATCATCTCCTAAAATCCCCAGAATGGCGTTACTGGGCAACCCGTCCTGTTTGGTGAAGTGGGTGAAGGTCACGATGCCTTGCTGACGGTCCGAGCCTTTCCAATAATTCAGTCCTCCCTCACTCGTACCAATCCATAGGGCGCCGTCTGGCTGACTATATATGGACCAGATTCGGTTGCTGCTCAAACTATTGGGATTATCCGGGTCGTGTAGGTAATGGAAAAAAGTCTTTGTGTCCCGTTTAAACCGGTTTAAACCTCCGCCATCCGTGCCTATCCATAGTTCTCCTTGGACATCTTCGGTAATGATCAATACTTGGTCATTGCTTAAGCTTTCCGGATCTAAAGGGTTGTGACGAAAGTGGAGAAAAGAACCGGCCTTAGGATCGAACACATTTAATCCCCCGCCATAAGTCCCGACCCAAAGCAGGCCATGGCTATCTTGATAGATGGCGGTGACCCCGTTGGCGCTTAAACTGTTTGGATTACTCGGATTATGACGATAATGTCTAAAGCGCTGGGTATCAGGATTATATTGATCCAATCCGCCCCCCATGCTGCCAATCCATAAATTTCCTTGGTTGTCCACCCATAACGACATGACTCTATCGTCACTAAGACTGTTGGAATCGAGCGGATTATGGCGAAAGTGCCGGAATTGATGGCTAGCTTGGTCAAAAAGATTCAAGCCCCCGCCGAAAGTGCCCACCCAGATTTTATTGGCACTGGCTTGATGGAAAGCAGTGACAATATTACTACTCAGACTATTGATATCTTTTGGATTGGATTGAAATAACTCAAAGCTGCCTGTCACGGCATTCCATTTGTTTAAACCGCGGTAAGTGCCAACCCAAAGCACCCCGCCGCGGTCCTGAAATAGGGAGATGACCCGATTGTCGCTGAGGCTCATCGGATTGCTGGGATTATGCACATACCGGACAAAGGTGTCAGAATCAGGTTGCCAACGGGAGAGCCCGCCGTCGGTGCCAATCCAGAGCCTGCCAATACGGTCTTGAAAAATAGTGCGCACTATGCCTGACGTGAGAGAACCGGGGTTATCGGGCTGATGAAGGTAGTGGATAAAATTTTCACTGTCTGGGTTTAAACGGTTGAGTCCTCCTTGATAAGTCCCAATCCACAGGTGATTTTCCCGATCGGTAAAAACGACTCTTACCCGGTCTTCGCTCAGACTGTGGCGGTCATCGGGCCGGTGCCGGAAATGGGTGAAATTACCATTGCTGGGATCGAATTTGTTCAGTCCGCCGCCATCAGTGGCTATCCATATAAAGCCATTGCGGTCTTCGCAAATGCTTCTGACCCGGTCATTGCTTAAACTATTAGGATCATGGGGATTATGCAGATAACGGGTGAAAGTCCCAGTGACTGGGTCATATCGATTGAGACCACCGCCATCGGTGCCAATCCAGATGACCCCTGAAGTGTCTTGGAACAGGGATCGGATTCGATTGTGGCTCAGACTGTTGGGATCTTCAGGGTCATGGAGGAAATGCTCAAAAATTTGAGAGCCGGCGGCAAGCTTGTTTACGCCCCCACCATTGGTTCCAATCCATAAGGTACCGTCTCGATCTACTAGAAGAGCGGAAATCCAGCTACTCGATAAGCTACGGGGATTGTCTTCGTCCGCTTGATAGACAGTAAACCGATAACCGTCATACCGGTTTAATCCTTCCTGGGTGCCAAACCACATAAAGCCGGTTTTATCTTGGGCGATTGCGTGAACGGCAGCTTGAGACAGGCCGTCTTTGAGAGAAAGATGGGCAAAGGGAATGTGCCCGCCATTGGCTATGGCCAGGTTTCCCCAGAGACTAACAAGCAAAAGAAATATTAGGAAAAATTTAGAATGATTTATGCTCGAAAAAAACCAAGCATTTTCAGAAGAGGAAGGGCAAGTACGACATTGTGCAAGGAATGCCCGCTGGTGTTTCATCTGGAGAGGACTCGAGTGACCTTACTTAAGAATCATAGATGAACAGCCGGTAAATGCAACAAACCTTGCAAATAGGTGAGTGGCTAACCCGGAAAAAGTTTTCATGCGTGGTTCACTTGGAAGTGAAGGAGGCATCCTTGCCTGGTCTAAATTCCTTATGATGACTTGAAAGAATCTTTCGTGTCAGAAGACGCTAAATTTTTCCTTCCAGCCCCATCTGATAGTATTTGTGGGTGATTTTATCCTGATTTTCCAGCAACCAGTCGATGTCCGGTTGATTGTTCATGGCTTTATGAATGGCTTGGGCCATGGCTTTGCGATGAATATCGAACATAGCTTTATGGTCACACTCATAATCTTCTTTTCCCACCATGGGATTCAGCCAGACGGACACAATGATTCCAAGGTCATTAGCCTTTTCCTTGGGGATATCACCAGCGCGGACCGCGTCTAGTACGCCGTTGGCGATGGCTGCTTGTACTGTTCCCATCAAAATGTTGGTGTAGCGGTTGGCCATTTTTCCCTTGACGGTGACTTTACTCACCATCAAAGTCAAAGGACGTACCTGAATATCTGTATTAAGGATGGCAAATACCCGGCTGTGGCCTTGCACTTGGTCGCCGGTCAATGTGGCCAGGGCTGTGCCGACGGGGCCATCCAGTTCACCAATAATGACTTCGGGTTCCGCGGCGGTACCTGGGGGGCCGCCTGCAACCAAAGATTCGCCACTGCGAAAAACAATACGTTCACTCATGCGTCACTCCTTGTTATGAAAAAATGTGAATTAAGTAGCTTAAATCCTGTGGCAGGAATGTCAAATCAAGAAACCGGGTATACTAGTTAGCCCTTGGAGAAACCATGAGTGATTGCAAGATGAAAATGGAAAAACTATTTGCCGACCTCATCGAGACTATCGGAGAAGATATCTCCCGCGAGGGTTTGGTGGATACGCCTAAAAGAGCGGCGGCGGCATTTAGGTATCTTAATAGCGGCTATCATCAGTCGTTGGAGAACGTATTGAACGATGCCATTTTTGAAGCCGATACCGAAGACATGGTGATTGTCCGCAATATTGAATTGTATTCGTTGTGTGAGCACCATTTATTGCCCTTCATTGGCAAGTGCCATGTTGGCTATTTGCCCAGGGGTAAAGTCATCGGCTTGTCGAAGGTGGCCCGGATTGTGGAGATGTACGCCCGCCGGCTGCAAATTCAGGAAAAGCTGACCAAACAGATTGCCGATGCCATTCAATCGGCCATCCATCCCCGGGGGGTGGCGGTGGTCATCGAAGCGAAGCATTTGTGTATGATGATGCGCGGCGTGGAAAAGCAGAATTCGGTAATGACAACCTCTTCCATGCTTGGGGTTTTCCGCGACCAGTTCAGTACGCGTTCTGAATTTCTAAATTTGATCAATCGTCCCCTATAGTCCATGTCCCTTGGGGTAATCCTAGTCAACTTGGGAACGCCATCGGCGCCCACGGCAAAAGCATTGCGCCGGTATTTGCGCGAATTTTTGGGGGATGAGCGGGTCGTCCCGCTGCCCCGCATGTTGTGGTTGCCGCTTCTTTATACCGTTATCTCTATAATCAGGTCCTGGGCAACAGCAAAAGCCTACCGGAAAATTTGGATGCCGGAGGGTTCTCCTTTGGCGGTACATACATCAGCATTGGCCGAAAAGCTGCGCCAACAAGGGTGGGTGGTAGCGGTGGCTATGCGCTACGGCCAGCCGGATATCGAAAATGCATTCAACCAATTGAAACAACAAGGATGCCAAAGTTTTTTTATTCTGCCTTTGTATCCGCAATATTCTCAGACCACGACAGGATCCGTCTTTGACAAAGTGAGTGATGTGCTTTCTCGCTGGCCTGAGCAACCTTCCTTTTATTTTTTGTCGGATTACCATGCCGAGCCTGCCTATATTGAAGCAGTCGCAGATTCGATCAGAGATTACTGGCAGCAAAATGGAAAGCCTGACCGATTGTTGATTTCTTTTCATGGATTACCGGAAAAAAGCCGGCGTCAGGGCGACCCTTATTACAACCAATGCATGATCAGTGGTAAATTAATCGCCAGCAAACTAGGGTTATCCAAATCGGATTGGCAAATTGTTTTCCAGTCCCGCTTTGGGCCGACCCAATGGCTGCAACCTTATTGCGTGGAGGTGCTAAAGGGACTTCCTAGCCAAGGAATTAAAAAGGTGGATGTGGTGTGCCCCGGGTTTGCCGTGGATTGTTTGGAAACCCTGGAGGAAATCGCGCAAACCAACCGCGAGATTTTTCTCGGGGCAGGCGGACGGCAATACCGTTATATTCCAGCGTTAAATGCACAGGCGAAACATGCTGAAATGGTGGCGCGGATAATCGATAACCGTGTGCGTAAATACTAAATTGGATGTCATCTTATGAATTATCATCGAGATTGTGCTTTGTGCCGGGTCATGCGGGCGATGGCTTTTAGCGGCCTGGGGGCGGCAATAGGCGGTTACGGCGCCTTGTATCTCTTTTCCGCCAGCAAACAAACGGCGCTGATCGCGGCGGTGATAGGGGCATCAATTTTGGTGCTGGGAACCACCATTGACCGGAAACGCTAAAACCAGTTTTCAAACCAGCGTTTGGGGGAAGTTGGAAACGAGCTCATACAAGGTGAAGTTTCCTTTGGCGCCGATCCGATCACAAAGGGAAGCCGGCGTGCATGAGGGCATGTTTCATCAGCTCTGAGCCTGGTAGCGGTATCAATCCATACCCACTCGATATCATCAGGCTGGGTCAGCAATAAAGGCTGGCGCGAGATCTTCCGCATCAGCAGGGCCCAAAGTTGTAGCGCGCCCCGTGCGCCAGTCAAACGGGTGGGACGATTGTCATCATGGCCAATCCAGGCGACCGCCAAATAATCTCCGCTGAAACCGGCAAACCAGCTATCGCGTAAGTCATTGGTGGTTCCGGTTTTTCCGGCAACGGTGAAATCTTTTGGCAAGATACTGTAGGCACTGGCACCGGTGCCTTCCCGAACCACTTGTTGAAGAATGGTATTGAGAATAAAAACCGGCGCCGGGTCGATGGTTTGCCTTATGGTAAGCGGATAACGTTGCAGTGGTTCATTGTCGTTGGAAAGCACTGCGTGGATAGCCCGCAAAGGGGTCGCAAAACCCTGATTGGCCAGGGTCTGGTACATCTGCGTCACATCCAATGGGGTCATGGAAGCCGCGCCCAGTAACATGGAAGGATAGAGTTTTACCGACCGTTCCACGCCAAGTCGATGCAGGGTTTGGGCAATATGGGATAAGCCCAGTTTGAGACCCAGATGAATGGTTGCCAGATTATAGGAATGGACGAGCGCTTGATATAAGGGGACAGTGCCGTGGGTCTTATGATCATAATTTTTCGGTCGCCAAACACTGCCATCAGGATTTTTGAGGGTAACGGGTTTGTCTTCCAGGGGCGAGACAATGGTGTATCGCTCCGGTTGTTCCAGGGCGGTGAGATAAACCGCGGGCTTGATTAAAGAGCCAACTGGACGCACGCTGTCCAGCGCGCGATTAAACCCCGCGTTGCGGGGATCGCGGCCGCCAATCAAAGCGACGATTTCGCCGCTGCCTTGCTGGGTAACGATGACAGAGGTTTCCAGTTGCTTTAAGCGATAACCTTTTTCCAGACCTTTGAGGGTTCGTTTGGCAACCTGTTCCAGGGCATCCTGAATTTGAGTGTCCAGTGAGGTGAAAATCTTTAATCCTTCCGAGGTTAAATCTTCTTCCTGGTATTCCAGACCCAGTTGTCTTTTCACCAGATCCAAAAAAGCAGGGTGCCGGGCGCTGGGGCGATGAAAATAAGGGGTTACATCCAAAGGCTTGCGTTTTGCCTGGGCCAGGGTTTTAGCGTCGATTTTCCCTTGGCGGTAGAGTAGATCCAAAACCAGATTCCGGCGCCGGATGGCTCTTTTGGGATGGGTGCGTGGATTGTAATAGATAGGGCCGCGCACCAGTCCTACCAACAGGGCAATGTGGTGCGGTTCCAGGTCAGACAAAGGGCGGCTGAAATAAAATTCGCTGGCCAGTCCAAACCCGTGAATCGAGCGCGCGCCATCTTGACCTAAATAGATTTCATTGAGATAGGCTTCGAGAATTTCATCCTTGGAATAGCGGGCTTCCAGGATCAGGGCCATCAAGGCTTCATTGATTTTGCGCAGGATGCTTCTTTCTGGGCTCAGAAAAAAATTTTTCACCAATTGCTGGGTAATCGTGCTCCCCCCCTGAACCACGCGTCCCGCTTTAATATCCGCCCATAAGGCCCTGGCGATGGCGCGGGGGGAAATGCCATGGTGCTGGTAGAAATTGCGGTCTTCTACCGCCAATAAGGCATCAATCAGAATTTGGGGGGCTTGTTCCAGCTTGATAAGGGTCCGGTCTTCTTTTCTTCCGGGATAGAAACTGCCGATTTGAACAGGGTCAAGGCGGAGTAAGGGAAGCTGGGTTTCCTGTTCCAAATCGTAAACACTGCTGATTTGGGCGCCTCGAAAACGCAGGCTGACACGAA
Source organism: Methylothermaceae bacteria B42 (assembly GCA_001566965.1). Taxonomy (NCBI): domain Bacteria; kingdom Pseudomonadati; phylum Pseudomonadota; class Gammaproteobacteria; order Methylococcales; family Methylothermaceae; species Methylothermaceae bacteria B42. Next base: position 46,483 of record LSNW01000037.1, read on the forward strand.
GGCTGGGTTGATCTCCATCGGGAAAATGGAAGGCGCGGGTACGGACAAAAAGTCGCGAACCTTTGCGGTAAAAGCTGGCCTGACTGCTAAGTTGCCGGTCCCGGCGATAATTGAGCTGGCCCAATAGTCGTTCCAGTTGCGATGGCGACAGGGTTTTCCCTTGATAGAGTTCCAGCGGCGCCGCGTAGACCGATGCCGGGAGCGCCCAACGCCGGCCTTCAAATTGGTGGCGCACGGTATAATTCAGGTAACCCAGATAAACAACAAACCCGAATAAGGCGGCGGCCAAGCCTTGCCAAAGCAATTTCTTTAGCCAACTTTTGACAGGATTTGCTTTGACACGCGGCGAACGGCGGCGCTTTTTTGACGCACGCGATCTAGGGGGCATCAGGAGGAATTATGGATTAAAGATTTGTAGATTAGTCGAATTTTCTGGCAAATATTTGACCAGAGAGAGAATGGTCTGGTCAAGGAGTTTTTCTTCCGGTTGGCCGAGTAGAAATCCTTGGGCATAATCGACGCCCAGCGTTTTAACAATACTTAGGACTTGCGGGGTTTCGATAAATTCTGCAATGACCTGTTTGCCCAGTTTGTGAGCAATTTCCACCATCGCTTTTACCAGGACTTGGTCTGTTTCATCATTGAGTAGATTTAAGATAAATTGACCGTCGATCTTGATGAAATCCACCGGGAAATTTTTGAGGTACTCAAACGAGCTGAAACCCGAGCCAAAATCATCCAATGCAAATCCACAGCCGAAGGAACGAAGTTTGGCAATCATCCTTCGGGTTTGCTCAAAATTAGCGATAGTGGCGGTTTCAGTGATTTCAAAGATGAGTCGTTTAGGGGAGATCCAAGCGGATTTAATCTTTTCTTGGAGAAAAGGAAATAATTGATGGTTTTGAAAAGCGAAACCGGAGAGATTAATCGTCAGGGTGACATGTTCTTGCTTAGGCGACAGGCTGGCGAGAAAATCAACCGCGTGTTCTATGACCCACATATCAATGTTATGAATCAAACCCATACGCTCGGCGACGGGGATAAAAATATCTGGCGTATAGACCTTGCCGCTTTCGTCACGCATACGGAGCAGTACTTCGTAGTGGCTGATCACGCCATCGGCAATTCGGATGACCGGCTGAAATGTGAGAAAAAAACGGTCAAACTTCAATGCATCGCGAAGCAGGGGGACCCATTGCACATCGTTAAAATGGGTGGCGGCAATATCTTTGGAGTTGTATAGATTAACCAGATTTCTACCGTGTTTTTTGGCGATATAGCAGGCTTGATGGGCCTTGGCAATCAGTTCACTCGGATGATGAATATTCAAGGAGGGCGTGAGCAGGGCGATGCCAATGCTGACGGTGACATGGTAAAAGTCATTTGGCGTGGCGAATTTAAAGGAGTCTTCAACCTCTTTACGAATCAGTTCTGCGGTGTGATGGGCTTCGTCTTTGCTGGCATTGGATAAAAAAATGCAAAATTCATCGGCGCCGATTCGCGCAATGTTAACCTTACCGCGCAGAATGCTCCGGATCAGGCCGACCAATTCAGCTAATAACCTGTCTCCGACATCGTGTCCTTCAATGTCATTAATGACGTTGAATCGGTCAATATCCAAATAAAGAAGGGCGCCACATTGTTTGTAGGTATGGCAATGATGAATGGCCAAATGCAAGGCCTGTTCCAGGCTGCGCCGGTTGCCGACACCTGTCAGCTCATCGTGCAAAACCAAATATTTAAGTCGCGCTTCCAGAATTTTATGCTCAGCCAGCTCTGTGAGGGCTCTTTCTTGTAACTGATGGGCCGCATCTCTTTCACTTTTTAAAACCAGCGCCAGATAGACCAGAGGCATAAAATCTTGTGCCCGAATGGGTTTTTCAACCAGGGTGACGCCTTGTGGCCTCAGATCGGCCAATTTTTTTAAGTTAGGGTCGTCTGCATCTATATGATTGGTGAGGACAATTACCGGTACTTTAAGCTCTGTGTGCTCATCAGCTAAGGCACTGCAAAGATCGGCAATGTTGCAGTTGGGAAGGTCGTAACTGAGAATGATTAACCCAATGGATTCAAATTTTTTTTGGAATTTTTTCAGAACTGCTTTTAAACGAATCCCGTCGGCAACACTGTAAACTCGATCAAAGCCATACTCAGAAAATATGCTTTCAATCTGAGCACGATGATGCTCGTTGGGTTCGGCAACGAGGATCATCTTATGGAGATGGTTGATCGATTTAGTCATAAAGTAATTTAGGTAATGACAGAATTTGTTAGTTTTTTGTTTTTTTACTAGTTATAGCCTATTTTAACTGGTAGAGCCAAGTTATTCAGCCGAATAAGATTTTAAATTTAACCTTACATAAATGCAGACTATGAACGCTATAAATGATCTGGAGAATGCGGGTTCGTTAACAGTTAGGGAAATCCTGGCAGGAGATGTGAGACTGGCATCGCCTCCCGAGATTTTCTTGAAAATCAGTGAGATAATTGACGATCCCGCCAAAACAGTCAAGGATGCGGAAGAGGTGATCAAGCATGATCCAGGCCTGGCGGCCCGGTTATTAAGACTGGTCAATAGCGCTTTTTATGGTTTCCCCGCTCGAATCGATTCGATTTCCCATGCAATCTCACTCATTGGGATGACTGAATTGCGGGACTTGGTGTTGGCGACGGTGATTGTCGACCGCTTCAGTAAACTGCCCAATAAACTCATGAGTATGCGTGAATTTTGGCGGGTAAGCGTGCGTTGTGCGTTATTTGCCCGCAATTTGGGGGTTCGGCACCCGCAGTCGCGGACTTTGAGAGCGGTTTATATTAGCGCTTTGTTGCACGAGATTGGGCGGTTGGTGATCTATTCGAGAATACCCGAATTGGCAAGAGCGGCTTTGTTGCTGGCTGATTCCGAGGGGATGGAGGAAACTGAAGCTGAACGTCTCAGCTATGGCTTTGACCATTACGAGGTAGGGTCTGAATTGGCGGCGCGTTGGCATCTGCCCGAAGTGTTTGTTGAAACGATGAAGTGGCATGGGCAGCCAGAGAAAGCCGAGAAGTATCCACAAGAAACGGCTTTGACCACGGTGTCCAGTCTTCTGGCTCTGAAGGATATTGATAGCGAGGAAAAGTTGGAAGAGCAGTATTATACGCTCGAGCCTTTTATGATCCACTTGGGAATGAAAGAAAACGATATCGCTGCCGTATTACCAGAAATTGACCTTCAATTTGAGGAGGTTTTTCAGTCTCTGTTCTTGAGTTAAGGAAACACTGAATAATTTATTCTGGCTGAAATCTAAAAGAATTTTGTCAGTTCATTTTTCGGCAAGTATACTTCGCCTTGATTTGATTGGTTAATAACTATAACTAAAAGATATAAGATTATGAATGGAAATTCAAGTCAAGCTGCAGTTTTAACAACGCGTAATAATCTAGTCAGTACCTTAAGAGGGATCATCTATGATCATACCTTTGCCAAACTTACTATCGACTGGTACCAGGCGGTTCTAGAACGATTACCGGAAGGGGCTGAAGTCCTTGATGTCGGTATTGGCACGGGTGGCGCAGTGGCGGCCAATGCAAATTTAATTCTTGAGAAGAATTTGCAAGTTACAGGTTTGGATATCGACGCCGATTATCTGGAACGTTGTGAGAAAACCCTGGCCAAGGCGGGTTTAAGTGATCATGTCAGTGTGCGTTTGGAGTCAGTATACGATCATCAAGGTGGTCCCTACGATGCGGTGTATTTCAGCGGTAGTTTTATGTTGCTACCCGACCCTATAGCTGCTTTGAAGCATGTGTTGTCTCTGCTGCGAGCCAATGGAAGCGTCTATTTCACCCAAACTTTCCATGACCGCCCATCGCCGCTTGCAGAAAAAATAAAACCCATTCTCCACCGAGTCACTACGATTCATTTCGGCCGGGTAACCTATTGGGAAGATTTCCAGGAAGTTCTGCAACAAGCCGGCGCCGGGGTAAAAGAGGTGGTAATTTTAAAACAGCTGCGCAGTACCTCCTTTCGCTTAATTGAGGCAATACCGCATCAGACCAGTTAGTTTTCTTTTGAAAACCTCTAAAAATAGTAGGTTAGTAAGGGCAGGCGCTCGGTGTTTGTCAACATGGTTGTCATTTTTTTCATGCAGCCAAATCTCTAACTTCTGGTGATTTGGTTTCCCCGTTTTGCGGGTTCAACCAAACTTCACCGGCAGGCTTCCAGTTGCGTATCTTCCCACTCCATCTTGCTGGATGACGTTGTTTGGCTAGTTCATAGACGACCTGACGGGCTTCCAGAATGGCCTTGTCCTCACCCCGATGTCTTTGTCCCGGAGTAACAAACTTCAGAGCGCTGTGGCGATGCTGTTCGTTGTACCATTGAACGAAAGCATGCCCACTGCCGGGTATCTTCCAGGCCCTCAAAGAGCTTCAGGGGGAAGGCTGGCACATATTTCAGGCTGCGGTGGTGCAGTTGGTCGGTCTCCCTCAGCATCCGGTAAAAGGTGGATTCCGAGGCGATATAGATCCCCTCATCCGCCAAGGCAGGCACAATCTGACTGGGCGGCAGGTGAGCATACTGGGGAAGATTGCACACCGCCAGAATCCTTTGGCGTTCTTCTTCGCTCAGGTTATTGGCTGGGGTCGGACGGTCGGCCTCCACGCGCCCATCAGGTTTGATCTTTCCGGTATCGTCCTGCCATCTCGACAGGGTGCGGGCATGAATGCCCAACAGATCACAGACCTTGGTGCGCCTGGCTCCCCGGGATTCGGCTTCCTCGACCAGCTTCAAAATTCGGTGGCGATCCGGGATGCTGGTCATTTTTCCTCGTCCCCCCAGACGCCAAAGAGTTTTTTTGACAGCACCAGCAAGGCTGCCGTTTCAGCCAGGGCTTTCTCTTTCTGCCGAAGCTCCCGCTCCAAGACCTTGATCCGCTTCTCATCCGCCTTGCGGGCTTCGGATAACCGTTTGCTCTGGCTCCGATCCCAATCATTGGCCTGCTCACAGGCCTGACGCCATTGCTGGATCTGGGCCGGATACAGGCCCCGCCTGCGGCAGTATTCCGACAGCTCCATCTCATCATCGCCGCCGTCTCTACCACCGCTGAAAACTTGTCCGATGCACTCCAACCTTCCGGCGTACTGTCTCCATCAGGAAGTAACCTGCCCTCAGCACGTGCCGCCTTGCGCCAGTTGTACAAGGTCGCTTCGCTGATGCCCTCTTTCCGGGCAATTTCACGGATCGTATTATTGTTCGGTGGCAGCATCTTCTTCAGCACCGCTTCCTTTCTCTCCTTCGGATATCGCATCGCTTGCTCTCTCCAGCCCCCTGGGAAATTCCATTCTGGAATTCCAGATTACCAGATGGACAACTAGGCTGACACAGGGAGGCCTCTTTATGACGAGCAGATGAGGTTATAGAGATAATCTGAAATATCACACAACAAAACTCAGAAGTCGTGTAAAAAAAATTACAAAAATACCTCTTTCTTAAGTCCAAAATTGGATCGGAATGTAAGATTTACTTTACATATTGCGCGATCTTTTTATTATAGATTTTGAAACAATACAATATTATTGTTTATTTTCAAAGAGTTACAAATGTTGGCGCAAACTTTGCTGTAATCCAAAGCAGATAAGTCAATTTTCTGCAACGCTCAATTTGGACAATATTTTTGGAGATCAGCAATGATATTACGCTTAGCCACAATCATAACGGCTATTTTATGGTGCTTTGCGGCAAATGCCGCCACTTATAATTTCAGCCAAAATGGATTTGTCCAAGGATCTACGGTGACCGGCTCTTTTACCGGCTTTGACAGTGACAATAACGGGTGGATTGAATCCTCTAAAGGTGAGGTATCTTCCTTTTCCATGACATTCAATTCAGGCAGCCCCCTGCTCAATAATTTCACCTCGTCATCCCCGGTGTTTTTAAATTATAGAGTAGGAGGCGGCTATATCGGCGATGACCCTTATGAATACATCGCCACAGCTAATATTTACTCAATGCTTTCCCAAAATTCACAAACGGAAGGATGGGGGGCTGCCCACACCACCGTCATGCCTTACTATATGCAGGTTTTATTAGGATGCACTAATGTCAATTATTGCAGCAAGGCATTTAACTTGAGTCAAACATCCATACAATTTGAAACCAGTCACGGCCTGGTGGTGATTGATGAAGTTCAAGCAGTCCCCATACCTGCTGCAGCCTGGCTCTTTGGCCCGACCATTTTTGGTGTATTGGGCTTTCGTCGTTCCAAATCACATCGATAACAAACACCAACCTGTAACATTTCAGGATTCGCTGAATCATTCAGCGAATCCTGTGGCACAATGAAGTATCGCCAATATCAAGCGCATCAAACGATTGATTTTGCATAACGCACTTTTCGTTTTTTAGAGGCTGAAAATTCACGGATGAATAATTCAGCATTTCCTTAATAAGGAGCATTGCATTGAGACAACGTTCTTTTAACGAGTATCATTAGCCTTCTTGCCGGTACCATTCCATTAACTCTTTGGCGCCCTGCCACGCGGCATAAATCACAATTGGGATAATTAAGGCTTCCCGCCATCCCAAGCGACCTGGTGTATTATCCACCAACACCATGAGTATCCAGCTGGCTACCAGCAAGGCAATTGAAGTCATGACACGCCAAAACATAAGCTTCAACCCCATTTATCAAAATAAGATCTATTCTATTACCGGGTTTTACTTTTCCAAAACCTGACATCCTTAAATTCAGGGTAGTCTGATTTGTGATTATCCCCTTTCCCTCCAGAGACTAGACAGCGGATGTTAGAATGACCAATATTCAAATTTACTAACAAAACATTAGACATGCATCCACCAAAAACATTGCGCAAATTGTTGGGTTTGTTGCTTCTATTTGCAACAATCAGCACTGTCAGCTGCCAAACCATGCTGGAAGCACGAGTTGAGAATGCCCCGATAAATCCCTTGACTGCCCGATGACTGATAGCAAACCAGAAATCTTTGTTCGCAAACCCCGTAAACCCAGGATTCCCAGGGGCCTATTACTCTACTTATTACCCTTCCCTCTAGTGCCTGGCGCTTTAATCTCGTTGGTACGAGGCGATCTTTATGGCGTGATTGTCAATACTACCGGCTACGTTCTATATTGCCTCGCGGCCAGGTGGTTGCAACAAGGGCTTGAAGAAGAACATAAACCACGCCACATGGTGTTAGGTAAAAAAACGAAATTCAAAACCCGGGCGGCCCTTTTGGTGGCAGGGACCACGGCGGCCCTATCATGGCTGGGCGCTGGATATTCACTGTGGATTGTTCCCGCATTTGGACTGGGTGCTCTGTGGGGGATGTATTTAAACTATGGCTTCGATGCCCGCGCCCGACTGCCCAAAAACTTTGGGATCCAGGATGCAGAAGCCGCCGCTGCCATTGAAGAAGCGGAAACCCTTCTGGAACAGATTGAAGCGGCAAACCGGCAAATCCAAAACCGCGAATTTAACGAACGTATTGAACGTATTTTGGAGATAGCCCAGCAAATCCTCGATGAAATCGCCCACGATCCTACCGATTTGCGACGGGCGAGAAAGTTTTTGAAAGTCTATCTGGATGGCGCCCGCAAGGTGACAGAAGGCTATGCCAGAACCCATCGGCAGGCGGAATCTCCCCAATTGGAACAAAATTTCCGTCAATTACTGGAAACCATTGAACAAGTCTTCCAGCAACAACAACAAAAACTCCTGGAAAACGAGTTGTTTGACCTGGATGTACAAATCGAGGTGCTGCAAACCCGATTAAAACAGGAAGGGTTATTAAAACCCTGATACGAAAGGAGGAAAGCATGAACGAATCCACTTCCAACCCCACCACCCTGGCAGGCAGCGAAGTCTTTACCGACCAACCGCTGACGTTGACCACAGCGCCACCAGAGGAAAAACAAGCCATTGAGCTAAAAGTTAAGGAAATCGACATCCATGACACCAAATCGATTTTATTCTTTGGCAGCCAGGCACAGGAAAAACTGACCGAAGTCTCCGACCACATGCTGGAACGGGTCAAAAACAAAGATATCGGACCGGTGGGCGCGGATCTCAATAATATGGTCGCCACCCTGCGCGGTTTCGATCTGGATGAATTGAATCTCAACAAAAAACCGGGATTTTTCGCCCGTCTGTTTGGCAAGGCCCGGCCCGTGGTCAAATTTTTGCAGCGCTATGAAGAAGTCCGCAAGCAAATCGACAGCACGGTGGACAAACTGGAAGAACACAAAACCACCCTGCTCACTGATATCACTTCCCTCGACCGGCTTTACGAAGCCAACCTGGGCTATCTCAAGGAATTGGACCGCTATATCGCGGCGGGAGAGGAAAAACTGCGGCAACTGGACGAGGAAATCATCCCCGCCAAGCAACAGGAAGTCGACAGCAGCGGCGAAGTCCTCGATGCCCAGGAACTCAAAGACCTGCGCACCGCCCGCGACGAACTGGAACGCCGCATCCACGACCTGCGCCTGACCCGCCAAGTCGCCATGCAAAGCCTTCCCAGCATCCGCATGGTGCAAGAAAACGACAAAGGGCTGGTCAACAAAATCAGCTCCACGATTGTCAATACCATTCCCTTGTGGCGTCAGCAATTGGCGCTGGCAGTTACCATTTACCGCTCCGGTGAGGCCGCCAGCACCCTCAAGTCGGCCACGGATTTGACCAACGAATTGTTGGAGTCCACCGCCGAAAGTCTTAAAACCGCCAATGCGGAAACCCGCAAACAACTGGAACGAGGCGTGTTTGATATCGAATCGGTGAAAAAGGCCAACCGCACCTTGATTGAAACCATCGAAGAAAGTCTAAAAATTGCCGACGAAGGTAAACGCAAACGTTCCGAGGCACTGGTGGAATTGCAAAAGTGCGAAACCGAGCTACGTCAAGCGCTGTCTGCGGCCCGCTCCCATACCACTCCCAACCAACCCGCGTCTTCATAAAGGAAAGTCATCATGGGTTTGTTTGACTGGCTGTTTGGTGAATTTGTCGATGTCATCGAGTGGACTGACGACAGTAACGATACCTTGGTTTACCGTTTCGAGCGCCACGACCACGCCATTAAATACGGCGCCATGCTTACCGTCCGCGAATCCCAAGTGGCGGTGCTAGTGAATGAAGGCCGAATCGCCGACATTTACGAACCCGGGCTGTACAAGCTTGAAACCAACAACATGCCCATTCTCAGCACCTTGGAGAACTGGCCCCACGGTTTCAAAAGCCCATTCAAGGTGGATGTCTATTTTCTCAACATGCGCCGCTTTACCGATCTCAAATGGGGCACCAAACATCCGGTCATGCTGCGCGATCCGGAATTCGGAGCCGTTAGGCTGCGGGCATTTGGGACATACGGGCTGAGAATCAAGGAGCCCATCACCTTCCTCAAGGAAATCGTCGGCACTGACGGCCACTTTCAAACCGATGAAATCACGGGCCAGCTTCGTAATTTAATTGCCTCCCGGTTTGCCTCCATACTTGGAAGCGCCAATATCCCCGTCCTGGATCTGGCCGCCAACTATGATGATCTGGGGGAATTCATCACCGCTAAACTGCAGCCCGAATTTGCCGAATACGGTCTGGAGCTGACCAAGCTACTGGTGGAAAACATCTCCCTGCCAAACGAAGTGGAAAAAGCCCTGGACCAACGCAGCAGCATGGGTATTGTCGGCAATATGCGCCAGTACACCCAATTTCAAGCCGCCCGCTCCCTGACTCCCGGAGGCGGTGCTTCCGAAGGGCTGGCAATGGGTGCGGGCATAGCTATGGGCAAACAGTTGGGCGACCAACTTTCCCAGTCTTCTCCCACCCAGCCACCGCCACTGCCAACCTCGGAAACCTTTTTTATCGCCCAGGAAGGCAAGCGTCTCGGGCCACTGGATGCCGCCACCGTGGCAGAAAAAATCCACAACGGAGACATTCGACCAGACACTTTGGTATGGACGCCATCCTTGGAAGAATGGACACCCGCCAGGAAAGTCTCCCAACTTGCCCCGTTATTTCCCAGGCAACCGCCGCCTTTGCCGTAAATAAGGTTTCACCGCAGAGGCGCGGAGTTATTAGCTTATTAATATTACTAATTCCAATCTTCAACTATCAGAGGAAATCTTGATCGCTGTACATCAAGACTCCCCGTTAACGCTCGGAATGACGACACGAAATCGAATATAAAATTTCTCTGCGCCCTCCGCGTCTCTGCAGTGAACAAAAACTGACTTTTTATTTCCATTAAGAATGCCTGACCAACCCAAAATTACCGGCACTCGCTTTCCCTGCCAGCAATGTGGCGCGGCGCTGGTTTATTCCCCCGGGGAACGGCTATTAATCTGCCCCCATTGTGGCCATGAAAACCAAATTGAAGAAGATCCTCAACCTATTACCGAATATGATTTCCACCAAGCATTGGAAATCATCGCCAAGACGCCGGATCAGACACCGCCACCGCAAATCCAATGCACCGCCTGCGGCGCGTCCTTTCAATTCAAAGAATCACTCCATGCCGGCCATTGTCCATTTTGCGACAGCCCCGTCATTATCGAACCGGAAGCGCTTCGCCCCATCTCCCCAAAATCGTTGTTGCCTTTTAAAATCGGGCAAAAAGAAGCCCGGCAGTATTTCAGACATTGGCTTAAAAGCCTGTGGTTTGCCCCTTCAAGCCTTAAGAAATTCGCCCGGGAAGAAGGGCAACTCGCCGGTTTATACCTTCCTTTTTGGACCTACGACAGCCACACCGAAACCACTTATAGCGGCGCGCGGGGCATTATCTATTACGAAACCCGCGAAGTAACCGTCATCGAAAATGGCCGACCCGTCAGGCGCTTGCAGCAAGTGCAAAAAATCCGCTGGTATCCCGTCAGCGGCATGGTCAGCCGTTTTTTTGACGATGTATTAATCGGTGCCAGCCGCACCCTGCCCCGTCAAATACTGGACCGAATCAGTCCCTGGGATCTGGAGAACCTGGTGCCCTTTGATCCACGCTATCTCAGTGGTTTTGAAAGTGAAGTCTATCAAGTCCAACTAGATGAAGGATTCGATCAAGCCCGGCGAATCATGGATCAAATCATTGACCAAGACATCCGCTTTGATATTGGCGGTGACCTCCAGCAAATCCATCACAAACGCACCCGCCATTCGCATACCACTTATAAACACTGCCTGTTGCCGGTTTGGATTGCCGCTTACCATTACCGAGGCCGGCGATACCGTGTCATTATCAATGCCCGTTCCGGAAGGGTGGCAGGCGGTCGTCCCTACAGTGTATGGAAAATCGTGGCAACAGTTGTTTTCATGCTTACTTTGGTTCTGGGCGGGGGCTATGTATTGAAGAAATCGGGAATATTGGATCAACCGCAATCCGGCACAATTATTCAAACTCCCTATCCTGAATTAGCAAAATAACCACGCCCACAAACAAATCCAGCACTGCTCGTAACCCTCTTCAAGTTGCGGGGACATTTTTAACTGTGATAACTTTGCCCATGGAACCCATTATATCGATCTAGACGGAATCCGCCTAGCACAAGAATGCGTGATTCCACCTAGTTCCGATAGGGTGGATTCCGTCTAGTTAACTGTTAGCAATAAATAGTGAATAAAGAACGCATATATTTACTTTTATCACCAATATTACCAGTAATATTTTCTCTTTGTTATTAGTTACGGTACAAGCGAATTTATTGCAAAATCTTCTATATTCTTTCTTTTTTCAACAGGTGAGCCTTACATTATTTTAGTTCCGATATTTTGGTTCCTCTATTGGAGAAAGCCAACCAGAAGTATTAGAAAAACAATTCTAAAATTGCCTATCTATAACATCCCGGGACAAACACTCTATTGGGGAATCGTGCTAAAAACTGAAGTTCAGGACTTTTTAAATTTGTCTTTAATAAAAATAATGTTATTGCTTATTTTAGGTTCGTTGCTATATTTGTATTTGTGGGTATTGCTGGTATATCTGGCAGATAGGTATGTATTTAATAAGCAGTAAATTGCTAACAATAAAATTAACATTGACGCTAATTTCGCTACGCGAAATTAGCGCAAGTTATTTAAAACGTTATGTTGCAAACGAATATCAATAGGAACAAGCATGGCACAAGGCAAATTCAAAAAGGCCATTTCAAAAAAGGCTAGAAAGGGCATTAAGGGCTATCCAGTCGCTACTGTAGCCTTTTACGGCCCGACTAACGTAGTAGCCACTAAGC